>NZ_MACM02000167.1:0-1093 GCF_001675465.2 Pseudomonas sp. AU12215 | reverse complement strand
ACATTTATGAAAGCCATTGGTTACAAGGTTCCGGGACCCATCGCCGCGGATGCCGCGCTGGTCGACATCAATCTGCCTCGGCCTGTCGCTGCAGGATACGATATCCTGGTTGAGGTGAAGGCCGTCTCGGTCAACCCGGTCGACTACAAGGTCCGCAACAGCACGCCGCCGGCAGATGGCGATTGGAAGGTGCTGGGATGGGATGCCGCCGGGATTGTGCGCGAGGTCGGCCCCGACGTCACGCAGTTCGAGTTAGGCGACGAGGTCTATTATGCCGGATCGATCACACGGCCCGGTACCAATGCGGAGTTCCATCTCGTCGACGCCCGGATTGTCGGTCACAAACCTGCGTCGCTCTCCTGGGCGGAAGCGGCGGCGCTGCCGCTGACGACGTTGACGGCCTGGGAGGCGATGTTCGACCGCCTGGACGTGGCGAAGCCCGTACCCGGTGCGGCGGAGGCGATCCTCATCATCGGTGGCGCGGGCGGGGTTGGGTCGATCGCCGTCCAGATCGCGCGACAGCGCACGGACCTCACCGTCATCGCCACAGCCTCTCGACCGGAAACCCAAGAGTGGGTAAGAGGGCTTGGAGCTCACCACGTCATCGACCATTCTCGTCCGCTCGCGCCACAGATCGCCGAACTCGGCATCGGTGCTCCCGCTTTCGTCTTTTCGACCACACATACCGAGCAACATGTCGCCGACATCGCCGAACTGATCGCCCCACAAGGACGGTTCGGACTGATCGACGATCCCAAGGCATTCGATATCATGGTTTTCAAGCGCAAGGCGGTGTCGATCCACCACGAGCTGATGTTCACGCGGTCGATCTACGGCACGCCCGACATGAATGAGCAGGGCGAGATTCTGGATGCGATGGCAGCGCTGGTTGACGACGGCAAAATCCGCACGACGCTGACCCGGCGACTGTCGCCGATCAATGCCGCCAATCTGAAGACGGTGCATGCACTGATCGAAAGTGGCGCGGCTAAAGGCAAGATCGTCCTCGAAGGCTTCTAACGACCGCGATCGCCAAACATCTTGTCCAACCTCAAAAAGCCGAACGGGTTATGCCCCAGCGATGAGAATCCCA
>NZ_MACM02000166.1:0-69466 GCF_001675465.2 Pseudomonas sp. AU12215 | reverse complement strand
CGGTACGCTTGGAACCCCACAGGAACGGGTGGTCCCAGACACTTTAGCCGGCGACGGAGTAGTGGCCGTAGCGCTCGGTCTCGGCGCGGAACGGACGGACCATCTGCGAGTGGCAGCCTACGCAGCCTTCGCGGATGTAGATGTCACGGCCTTCGAGCTCCAGCGCGGTGCGCGGCTTCATGCCTTCGACCGGCTTGTTGGTGACGTCCTGGAAGAACAGCGGAACGATCTGGGTCAGACCGCCGATGCTCACAGCAATGACCATGAAGAAGGCCAGAAGGCCGATGTTCTTCTCGACTACTTCGTGCTTCATCAGTGAGCTCCTACAGCGGGGATCTGGGCAGCGGCATCGGCGTCAGCCTGTTTGAAACCGCGCACAGTACGGAAGGTGTTGTAGGCCATCAGCAGCATGCCGGAGGCGAAGAAGGCGCCGCCCAGCGCACGGACGATGAAGCCCGGGTGGCTGGCCTGCAGGGCTTCCACGAAGGAGTAGGTGAGGGTGCCGTCGGCGTTGATTGCACGCCACATCAGGCCCTGGGTGATGCCGTTGACCCACATGGAGGCGATGTACAGCACGGTGCCGATGGTAGCCAGCCAGAAGTGCGCGTTGATCAGGCCCACGCTGTGCATCTGCTCGCGGCCGAAGACCTTCGGAATCAGGTGGTACAAGGAACCGATGGAAATCATCGCAACCCAGCCCAGGGCGCCGGCGTGTACGTGGCCGATGGTCCAGTCGGTGTAGTGCGACAGGGMGTTGACGGTCTTGATSGCCATCATCGGGCCTTCGAAGGTGGACATGCCGTAGAAGGCCAGGGARACCACCAGGAAGCGCAGGATCGGGTCGGTGCGCAGCTTATGCCAGGCGCCCGACAGGGTCATCATGCCGTTGATCATGCCGCCCCAGCTCGGMGCCAGCAGGATCAGGGACATCACCATGCCCAGSGACTGCGCCCAGTCCGGCAGMGCGGTGTAGTGCAGGTGGTGCGGRCCGGCCCAGATGTASASGGYGATCAGCGCCCAGAAGTGCACGATGGACAGGCGRTAGGARTAGAYCGGACGCTCGGCCTGCTTSGGWACGAAGTAGTACATCATCCCCAGGAAGCCSGYGGTCAGGAAGAAGCCCACGGCGTTGTGGCCGTACCACCACTGGATCATCGCGTCAGTCGCGCCGGCGTAGATCGAGTAGGACTTGAAGGCGGTTACCGGGATTTCCATGCTGTTGACGATGTGCAGCATGGCGGTCACCAGGATGAACGCGCCGTAGAACCAGTTGCCCACGTAGATGTGCTTGGTCTTGCGCTTCATCACCGTGCCGAAGAACACCAGTGCGTAGGTCACCCAGACGATGGCCAGCAGGATGTCGATCGGCCATTCCAGTTCGGCGTACTCCTTGGAGGAGGTGTAGCCCAGCGGCAAGGTGATGCCGGCCAGCACGATCACCGCTTGCCAACCCCAGAAGGTGAAGGCTGCGAGGCTATCGGACACCAGTCGGGTCTGACAGGTGCGCTGTACGACGTAGTAGGAAGTTGCGAAGAGAGCACAGCCGCCGAAGGCGAAGATCACCAGGTTGGTGTGCAGCGGACGGAGGCGGCCGAAGCTGGTCCAGGGCAGGTCCAGGTTCAACTGGGGCCAAACCAGCTGAGAGGCGATGTAAACACCGAGCCCCATACCAAGTATCCCCCAGACCACCGTCATGATGGCGAACTGGCGGACGACCTTATAGTTATAAGCAGTCGGACTGATTGCTGTGCTCATTCTAAGGTTCCACGGTTTTTGGATTTTATGGACAAAAAAACGGCGGCAAGTATGGAGAAAGCAGGTAGCCATTGCAACGCGCCGGGCCTTGGCGCGAAGCCGGTTTGACGCCTGCTCCGGAGCGCTTTGCGCCGCTGCTTGCCGCTCATTTCGGCTCGCCCGTGCCAACCTGGGAAGTGGGTCAGGTTAGTCGTATTGCAGGTTTGCGAATGGAATTCAGCTTAGACGTGAACAGGAAGGGTGTGAAGAAAGGAGATAGAGAGGGTGCGACACTTCGTCGCGATATTGCAGAGGTCAGAAACTCGCGCCCGTTTTAGCGGGCGCGAGTTGGGGGCGGGGAGTTTACTTCGCCTGGCCGGAAATGTTGTAGATGTATCCGGCGAGAATGTGCACTTTGTCTTTGCCCAGGTACTGCTCCTGCGCCGGCATCTGGCCCTGGCGGCCGTGACGGATGGTCTGCTGCAGTTGCGCGTAACTGGAACCGTAGATGAACGCACCCGGGTGGGTCAGGTCAGGCGCTCCCATCAGCGGGTTGCCCTTGCCTTCCGGACCGTGGCAGGCGACGCAGGTGGTGGCGAACAGCTTGCCGCCGTTGTCGACGTTCTCCGCGGTCACGCCTTCGGGCAGCTTGCGGCCGTCCAGTTTGGCGGTGACGAAGGCCGCCACGTCCTGCACACCCTTGTCGCCCAGCACTTCACCCCAGGCCGGCATGGCGGCCTGGCGGCCACCGAGGATGGTGGTCTGGATGTCCTGGGCGGTGCCGCCCCAGCGCCAGTCGCTGTCGGTCAGGTTCGGGAAGCCTGCTGCGCCCTTCGCATCGGAGCCATGGCAGATGGCGCAGTAGGTGGCGAAGAGGCGCTCGCCCATTTTCATGGCTTGCGGATCCTTGGCGACTTCTTCCACCGACATGGCCGCGTATTTGGCGAAGATCGGGCCGTATTTTTCCTTGGCCAGGGCTTCTTCACGCTCCCATTGCTTGTCCTGCGTCCAGCCGCCGTCGTAGCCCGGCAGGACGCCTTTCCAGTTGCCCAGGCCCGGGTAGAGCACCAGGTAGCCGGCGGCGAAGACGATGGTGCCGACGAACAGCAGGAACCACCACTTGGGCAGCGGATTGTCGTACTCCTCGATGCCGTCGAAGGCGTGGCCCATGGTCTGGTCGGTGGTGTTCGAGGACTGCCCGCTGCGGGTGGCGAATACCAGCCACAGCAGGGCGATCAGCGAACCGACTGTTAAAACGGTGATGTACAGACTCCAGAAGGTAGTCATGCGTTGTTGCTCCTAGAAGCTTGCTCTTGCTCAGCGTGCTGCTTGGCTACCGGGTCATCCGCGAAAGGCAGCAGCGCGTCTTCGTCGAAGCGCTCCTTGCGTTTGCCGCCGTAAGCCCAGAGCAGTACGCCGACGAAGGCAACCATCACGATGACGGTGCCGAGGCCGCGAATGGTCCCGATATCCAAGGTTGTCACCGCTTGTTCTTGATGGAGGTGCCGAGGACCTGCAGGTACGCGACGACCGCGTCCATTTCGGTCTTCCCTTTGACGGCGTCGCTGGCGCCAGCGATGTCGTCGTCCGTGTAGGGCACGCCCATGACACGCATCACTTCCAGTTTCTTCGCCGTATCCTTGCCGTCGAGCTTGTTCTCGACCAGCCAGGGGTAGGCGGGCATCTTCGAYTCCGGGACCACGTTGCGCGGGTTGTACAGGTGCGCGCGGTGCCAGTCGTCSGAGTAGCGGCCGCCGACGCGGGCCAGGTCCGGRCCGGTACGCTTGGARCCCCACAGGAACGGGTGRTCCCAGACGCTYTCRCCGGCGACGGAGTAGTGGCCGTAGCGCTCGGTCTCGGCGCGGAACGGACGGAYCATYTGCGAGTGGCAGCCTACGCAGCCTTCGCGGATGTAGACGTCACGGCCTTCCAGTTGCAGGGCGGTGTAGGGCTTCATGCCTTCCACCGGGGTGTTGGTGACGTCCTGGAAGAACAGCGGGACGATCTGGGTCAGGCCGCCGATGCTCACGGCGACGGCCATGCACAGGGCCAGCAGGCCGACGTTTTTCTCGAGTACTTCGTGTTTCATGTCGGACTCCTCAGGCCATCTGCGCCGCGGCTTGCATTTCGGCCGGTTTGGCGGCCGCTACGGTGCGCCAGACGTTGTAGGCCATGACCAGCATGCCCAGCAGGAAGATGGCACCACCGATCATCCGCACGATGAAGCCGGGGTGGCCGGCGGCCAGGGCTTCGACGAAGGAGTAGGTGAGGGTGCCGTCGGCGTTTACCGCSCGCCACATCAGGCCCTGGGTGATGCCGTTGACCCACATSGAGGCGATGTASAGCACSGTGCCGATGGTGGCCAGCCAGAAGTGAGCGTTGATCAGACCGATGCTGTGCATCTGTTCGCGACCGAAGACCTTGGGAATCAGGTGATAGAGCGAGCCGATGGAAATCATCGCTACCCAGCCCAGCGCGCCGGCATGGACGTGGCCGATGGTCCAGTCAGTGTAGTGAGACAGGGCGTTGACGGTCTTGATCGCCATCATGGGGCCCTCGAAGGTCGACATCCCATAGAACGCCAGGGAAACCACGAGGAAGCGCAGGATCGGGTCGGTGCGCAACTTATGCCAGGCGCCGGAGAGGGTCATCATGCCGTTGATCATCCCGCCCCAGCTCGGCGCCAGGAGGATCAGCGACATCACCATGCCCAGGCTCTGCGCCCAGTCGGGCAGGGCGGTGTAGTGCAGGTGGTGCGGGCCGGCCCAGATATAGAGAGTGATCAGCGCCCAGAAGTGCACGATGGACAGTCGGTAGGAATACACCGGGCGTCCGGCCTGCTTGGGCACGAAGTAGTACATCATCCCGAGGAAGCCGGTGGTGAGGAAGAAGCCCACCGCGTTGTGCCCGTACCACCACTGCACCATGGCGTCGGTGGCGCCGGAGTAGACCGGGTAGGACTTGAACCAGTCCACCGGAATGGCCAGGTGGTTGACGATGTGCAGCATCGCCGTGACCAGGATGAAGGCGGCGAAGAACCAGTTGCCCACATAGATGTGCGGCGTCTTGCGCTTCATCAGCGTGCCGAAGAACACCACCGCGTAGGCGACCCAGACGATGGCCATCCACACGGCGCCGGTGAATTCGATCTCGGCGTATTCCTTGGTGGTCGTGTAGCCCAGCGGCAGGCTGATCATCATCACCACGATCAGCGCCTGCCAGCCCCAGAAGGTAAAGGCCGCGAGGCTGTCGGAAAACAGCCGCGTCTGGCAGGTGCGCTGCACCGTGTAGTAGCTGGTGGCGAACAGCGCGCAACCGCCGAAGGCGAAGATCACCAGGCTGGTGTGCAGCGGGCGCAGGCGCCCGAAACTGGTCCATGGCAGGTCCAGGTTCAGTTGCGGCCAGACCAGTTGGGAGGCGATCAGTACCCCCATGGCCATGCCGACGACGCCCCAGACCACCGTCATGATGGCGAATTGGCGAACCACCTTGTAGTTGTACGCCTGCTCCGTGCTTCTCGAGTTCATGCTGGATTCCCGCTTGTGACAGAACGTCCGGGCGCACCCCTGGAGGAAAACCAGGGCGCTCCGGTGAGCGGGCAATCTAGAAAAATGCGGGCGGGGGAAACAGATTCAGATGGGCCGCTCAAATGCGTATCAGCGGCCCGGCGCGCGGATTCAGGCGATGTCCATGCGCCCTGCGAGGAAATGTCGCAGGCGTTCCTGCAGGTAACCCACCGCCTGTTCCTCGGCGAGATATTCGCTGACGCGCATCAGCCGCCAGTACTGGCCTTCATCGCCGAAACGGATGGCCTCGAACTCGTTCTGTTGCAGCCGCGCCACCAGGAACCAGGCCCAGGGCGCGGGGCCGTGCGTAGCAGGGTAGCGGCGCTGCCATTCGATGCGTTGCTCGCCCAGGCGTAGGCCAAACTCTTCTTCCAACTCGCGCAGCGCGCATTGCGCCGGGGTCTCGTCGCCTTCGCGGCCGCCGCCAGGAAAGTCCCAGCAACCGGGGTAGGGGATTCCCGGCTTGTCGTCGCGCTTGTAGACCACCAGTTGGCCCCCATGGAACAGCGCCAGCTTGGCCCCGGTGAAGTCGTCTTCGCGCTGCATGGCTTCATTCCCCTGTAAGTCGACTAGTCTTTCCCGACTGCGGGCGGTGCTTTGCCGCGCACAAGCGCGTATGATGCGCGACCTTTTTCTTCGTTGCACGACACACCGGGAGGTGCCGAGATGAACGACCAGCACGAAAACAACGAACTGACCCCCGCTCCGGAAGGCGAAAAGCTGCAGAAGGTCCTGGCCCGCATGGGCGTGGGCTCGCGCCGCGACGTCGAGGCCTGGATCGAGGAAGGCCGGGTCAAGGTCAATGGCGCCGTCGCCACCCTTGGCCAGCGCGTGGGCGACCGCGATGCCATCGCCGTCGATGACCGCCTGCTCAAGCGCGAGAAGATCGAAGAGCATGTGCGCCGCGTCCTGATCTACAACAAGCCCGAAGGCGAAGTCTGCACCCGCGACGATCCGGAAGGCCGTCCGACCGTGTTCGACCGCCTGCCGCGCCTGCGCAGCGGCCGCTGGATCAACGTCGGCCGTCTGGACATCAACACCACCGGCCTGCTGATGTTCACCACCGACGGCGAGCTGGCCAACCGCCTGATGCACCCGTCCTACGAGATGGACCGCGAGTACGCCGTACGCGTGCGCGGTGAAGTCGACGAAGAGATGATCGAACGCCTGAAAGCCGGCGTGATGCTCGAAGACGGCCCCGCCAAGTTCAGCGACATCCAGGAGGCGCCTGGCGGCGAAGGCTTCAACCACTGGTACCACGTGGTGGTGATGGAAGGCCGTAACCGCGAAGTTCGTCGCCTGTGGGAATCCCAGGGCGTGATCGTCAGCCGCCTGAAGCGCGTGCGCTTCGGACCGGTGTTCCTGACCTCCGAACTGACCATGGGCCGCTACCGCGAAATGGGCCAGCGCGAGCTGGACATCCTCAGCGAGGAGGTCGGCCTGACCCCGGTCGCCCTGCCGGCCGTTTCCACCAAGACCAAGGAAAAGGTCGAGCGCCAGGAGCGCAAGCTCGGCAAGAAGCTCGCGCCCAGCGAGCGTCCGGGCCGTGGTTCGCGCACCCGCACCGAGCGCGCCGAAGGCGAGCGTCCGCAGCGTGCTCCGCGCCCGGCGGCTGGCGAGCGTCCGGCTCGTGGTCCGCGCGATTCCGACGAGCGTCCGTCTCGTGCCCCGCGCGATGCGGGTGATCGTCCTGCCCGTAGCCCGCGTGGCGATTCCGCTGACAGCCGCGCTCCGCGCAAGCCGCGTGACGCTGGCAGTGATCGTCCTGCCCGCGCTCCTCGCGATGCCGGTGATCGTCCTGCCCGTGGCCCGCGTAGCGACGCTGGTGAAGGCCGCGCTCCGCGCAAGCCGCGTGACGCTGGCAGTGATCGTCCTGCTCGCGCTCCTCGCGATGCTGGTGATCGTCCGGCCCGTGGCCCGCGTAGCGATGCCGGTGAGAACCGTGCGCCGCGCAAGGCTCCGAGCGACCGTCCGGCGCGCGAAAAAGGCGCCCCGCTGGCCGAGCGTCCCGGCAAGCCGGTGCGCAAGCCGATCGCCAAGCGCCGTCCGCAGGCTGCCGGTGACGGCATGCGTCCGGGCTTCAAGCGCTAAGCGTCAGCGGTAAATGGAAAAGGGCTCCTCGGAGCCCTTTTTCTTGCCTGCGATTTAGCGGAAGTCTTCTGTAGGAGCGAGCTTGCTCGCGAACCCGCTTGACGCCAGAGCTGCCGGGAAGTCCGTTCGCGAGCAAGCTCGCTCCTACAGGGGGCTCTCGCTGGGTCAGCTGGCGCAGGCCAGGCGGTTGCGGCCGTCGCGCTTGGCTTCGTAAAGCGCGCTGTCGGCGCGGCGCAGCAGATCATCCACCGACTCGCCGCCATTGAGGGTGGCGCAGCCCAGGCTGATGGATAGCGGCAAGCGTTTGCCGCCGGCGGCCAGGTTCAGCTCCTCCACGGCAGCCCGCAGCCGTTCGCCTACCTGCACGGCGGCGACGCCGGGGGTGTTGGACAGCAGCACGAGGAATTCCTCGCCGCCAAAGCGGAACACCATGTCGACATTGCGCAGGCTGTTCTTCAGCGCCGTTGCCACGGCGCGCAAGGCGTCGTCGCCGACGCTGTGGCCGTGCTCGTCGTTGATCTGCTTGAAGTGGTCCAGGTCGAGCATGAGGATCGACAGTGGCAGCAGGTGGCGCCGGGCTACCTCGACCTCGCGCCCCAGGGTCTGGTCCATGGCAATGCGGTTGCCGGTGCCGGTCAGCGCATCGCGGAGCGCCGATTGCACGGCGGCGCGGTAGAGCAGGGCGTTGCGCAGGGGATAGAGCAGGCAGGCCATCAGCGATTCCAGCTGCGAAAGCTCCACCTCGGAGAAGCGCCGGGCACGACGGAAGCTGATCTCGCCGAGGTATTCGCTGGCGTGGGTCAGGCGGTAGTCGGCACTGTGCCGGGCCGCTTCGCCGAACTCCAGGCGCAGGTCGGCGCCGGCGTGGCAGTACGCCAGGTAGGCCACTGGCAGCAACTGCTGGATCTCGCGGAAGAACACCGCGAGGATGCGGTCAGCCTCCAGGCTCACCTGCAATTGCAGGTTCAGCTGCTGGCGCAGTTCCAGCAGCTCCAGCGGACGCCGCGAGGGTGTGCGGATGTCCTGGCTGGCCGCGCGCTGGAGCTTGGCAGCATCGAAATCGATGGTATTGGAGTGCTTGGGAGGAACCATGGCGGCGACCATTTTTACGGCGTTTGCAGGGACAGAGCGATTTCCGTGCCAGGGCGCGGAAAGGCCTGAAAAGACGCCGTATTGACCGATCGGTGGTGGTCAGGGTTCCCAGTCGGGGAAAGGTTTCGCCAGAAGTCTGGCGAAATGGTGGCACTTTGCCGGAGGGGAGAGCGGGGCGGAGCCAGAAAAATGGCGGGAGGCGGCGTGGTTGCTGGGCTGCAGGCCGACGCCGCTGGTACGCCAGTACCGATTGTGCAGGGCCGGACCTCAGTCCTGGGCGTTGAAGGCCTGACCGTTCACGCCCTTGCTGTCCGGACCCATCAGGTACAGGTAGACCGGCATGATGTCTTCGGGCGCCGGGTTGTTGTAAGCGTTCTCGCCCGGGTAGGCATGAGCGCGCATCGCGGTGCGGGTGGCGCCCGGGTTGACGCTGTTGGCGCGCACGCGGGTGATGTCCTCGCACTCGTCTGCCAGAACCTGCATCAGACCCTCGGTGGCGAACTTCGACACCGCGTAGGCGCCCCAGTAGGCACGGCCCTTGCGGCCGACGCTGCTGGAGGTGAAGACCACCGAGGCGTCCTCGGAGAGCTTGAGCAGCGGCAGCAGGGTGTGGGTGAGGCTGAACATGGCGTTGACGTTCACCTGCATGACACGGGTGAAGTTGTCGGTGGAAATCTGCTCGATGGGCGAGCGCAGGCCGAGGATCGAGGCGTTGTGCAGCAGACCGTCGAGCTTGCCGAACTCTTTCTCGATCATGGCCGCCAACTCGTCGTACTGGTGCGGCAGGGTGGTTTCCAGGTTCAGCGGGATGACCACCGGTTCCGGGTGGCCGGCGGCAACGATCAGGTCATAGACCTCGTTGAGGTAGTCCTCGGTCTTGCCCAGCAGCAGCACGGTCGCACCGTGGGCGGCGAAGGCGAGCGAGGCGGCCCGGCCGATGCCGCGGCCGGCGCCGGTCACGAGGATCACGCGGCCCTTGAGCAGGTCGGGGCGGGCGGAATAGTCGAACATGGTTTCTCCTTGGCGGAGCCCGTCAGCGCGCTGGCGGGCTCGCGAGGTTCGGTTCAGCAGGAGCAGAGGGCGCGGTCGAGAACCGCCAGCAGGTCGCGGGGATGGTCGACGATGACGTCGGCGCCCCAGTGCGCGGGGTTGTCGTCCGGGTGGATGTAGCCGTAGCGCACGGCGGCGGTCTTGGTCCCGGCGGCGCGGCCGGACTCGATGTCGCGCAGGTCGTCACCGATGAACAGCACCTGCGACGGGTCGATGTTCAGCTGGCTGCAGGCCAGCAGGAGCATTTCCGGGTCCGGCTTGCTGTTCTTCACGTGGTCCGGGCAGACCAGCACCGCGGAGCGCTCGGCCAGGCCCAGCTGCTGCATGATCGGCGCGGCGAAGCGCACCGGCTTGTTGGTCACCACGCCCCAGATCAGGCGGGAGCGCTCGATACTCTCCAGCAGTTCCGCCATGCCCTCGTACGGACGGGTGAAGACGGCGCAATGCTCCTGGTAGCGGTCGAGGAATTCCTGGCGCAGGGTCTCGAAGCCAGGCGCTTCCGGGTCCATGTCGAAGGTCGCGGCAACCATGGCGCGGGCGCCGCCGGACACCACGTCCTGGATGCGCTGTTCGTCGATCGGCGCGCGGCCATGGGCGGCGAGCATCGCCTGGCACACGGCGACGAAGTCCGGCGCGGTGTCCAGCAGGGTGCCGTCCATGTCGAAGAGAACCGCTTTGAGCATGCGATTCACTCCTCCCGCAGGGTCTGGATCATGTAGTTGACGTCGACATCGTTGGCCAGCTTGTAGTGCTTGGTCAGCGGGTTGTAGGTCAGGCCGATGATGTCCTTGACCGCCAGGCCGGCGTCGCGCGACCAGGCGCCCAGCTCGGAGGGGCGGATGAACTTCTTGAAGTCATGGGTGCCGCGCGGCAGCAGGCGCATCACGTATTCCGCACCGACGATGGCGAACAGGTAGGCCTTCGGGTTGCGGTTGATGGTGGAGAAGAACACCTGGCCGCCGGGCTTGACCATCTTGTGGCAGGCGCGGATCACCGAGGCCGGGTCGGGCACGTGCTCGAGCATTTCCAGGCAGGTCACTACGTCGAACTGCTCGGGCATTTCCTCGGCCAGCTCTTCGGCGGTGATGCGGCGGTATTCCACCGGCACGCCGGACTCCAGCTGGTGCAGCTGGGCGACTGCCAGGGGCGCTTCGCCCATGTCGATGCCGGTGACGGTAGCGCCGCGCTGGGCCATGGCTTCGCTGAGGATGCCGCCGCCGCAGCCGACGTCGAGGACCTTCTTGCCGGCGAGGCTGACGCGCTCGTCGATCCAGTTGACCCGCAGCGGGTTGATGTCGTGCAGGGGCTTGAACTCGCTTTCGCGGTCCCACCAGCGGTGGGCGAGGGCCTCGAATTTGGCGATCTCGGCGTGGTCGACGTTGCTCATGGTGTCCCTATTGATCAAAAAGCTGGAAACGAAGACTGGCTATGATGCCAGCTTCGTCGAATGGATGGGGCGCGGCATGACAGATTGTCGCAGCGCTGGACCGAGGCAGGCGCTGCGACAGGACGGCAGGGGCTCAGGCACCGGCGATCTTGCGTCCCCACTCGCCTGCTACGGCGATCAGACGCTCTTCGTCCAGGCGGGTGAGCTTGCCGTCATCCAGCAACTGCTTGCCGCCGACCCAGACGTGGCGCACGCAGTCGCGGCCGCTGGCGTAGATCAGCTGGGAAACCGGCTCGTACACCGGCTGCTGGGCCAGTCCGGAAAGGTCGAAGGCTGTGATATCGGCAGCCTTGCCCAGTTCCAGGCTGCCGGTTTCCTGTTCCATGCCCAGCGCGCGGGCGCCATTCAGGGTGGCCATGCGCAGGGCACGGTGGGCGTCCAGCGCGGTGGCCTGGCCGGCTACGGCCTTGGCCAGCAGGGCGGCCGTACGGGTTTCGCCGAGCAGGTCGAGGTCATTGTTGCTGGCCGCGCCGTCGGTGCCGATGGCCACGTTGACTCCGGCCTGCCACAGGCGCTCCACCGGGCAGAAGCCGCTGGCCAGCTTGAGGTTGGATTCGGGGCAGTGCACCACCGAACTGTTGGTCTCCACCAGCATGGCCAGGTCTTCGTCGTTCACCTGGGTCATGTGCACGGCCTGGAAGCGCGGGCCGAGCAGCCCCAGGCGATGCAGGCGGGCCAGCGGGCGTTCGCCGTGCTTCTCCAGCGCCTGCTGGACCTCGAAGGCAGTCTCATGGACGTGCATATGAATGCCGGCGTCCAGTTCCTCTGCAAGCATCAGGATGTTTTCCAGCTTGTCGTCGCTGACCGTGTAGGGCGCGTGCGGGCCGAAGGCGACCTTGATGCGCGGGTGATGCTTGAGGTCGTCGCGCAGTGCCAGGCCCTGGCGGATGGCGTCGTCGGCGTCGCGGGCGCCGGGGACCGGGAAATCCAGTACCGGCACGCTGATCTGCGCGCGAACGCCGGCCTTGTGCACCACCTCGCAGGCCACCTGCGGCAGGAAATACATGTCGGAGAAGCAGGTGATGCCGCCCTTGAGCTGCTCGGCGATGGCCAGTTCCGTGCCATCACGGACGAAGTCCTCGCTGACCCACTTGGCTTCTGCCGGCCAGATGTGCTCCTGCAGCCAGGTCATCAGTGCCAGGTCGTCCGCCAGGCCGCGGAACAGGCTCATCGCCGCATGGCCGTGGGCGTTGATCAGGCCGGGGGAGAGCAGCATGCCCGGCAGTTCGCGGGTTTCCGCCGCCGGATGGCGCAGCGCTTCGGCGCGCGGGGCGAGCAGGGCGATGCGACCGTCGCGGATGCCCAGGCCATGGTCACGCAGGACGATGCCGGCGGGCTCCACGGGGACAATCCAGGTGGGGAAGAGCAGCAGGTCGAGCGGGACTTTGGTGGTGGGCATATGGCGCATCCTGGGCGCGATAATAAAGCGCCCGAGTATAGCCGAGCGCCACCGCCGCAGGCTCGGTATACTCGGCGCTTTTACCCGCCTGCGCGGGAAGATTCCTGGGGGCCGGGAAAGGCCCGCGATTCCATTGAATTGAAGAGGTGTTCCATGCGTGAGCGACTGTTGGCGGCCGAACGGGTCACGGCCATTGATTGGCGCAAGGGCACACTCCGACTGCTGGACCAGCGCCTGCTGCCGCTGGAGGAAACCTGGCTGTCCTTTGAGACCGCCGAAGGCGTGGCCGAGGCCATCCGCCAGATGGTCGTGCGTGGCGCACCCGCCATCGGCATTGCCGCCGCCTATGGCCTGGCGCTGGGCCTGCGCGCCCGCCTGGCAGCCGGCGGCGACTGGCGTACGGCGCTGGAAGAAGATTTCACCGTGCTCGCCGAATCGCGTCCCACCGCGGTCAACCTGTTCTGGGCGCTGAACCGCATGCGTGACCGTCTGGAGCGCCTGAAGCCGGGTGAGGACCCGCTGGCGCTGCTCGAAGCCGAGGCGGTGGCGATCCACGAAAGCGACCGCGAGGCGAACCTGACCATGGCCCAATTGGGCGTGGAGCTGATCCGCAAGCACCACGGCGGCCCGCAGAAGATACTCACTCACTGCAATACCGGCGCCCTGGCCACCGGCGGCTTCGGCACCGCGCTGGGCGTGCTGCGCGCGGCGCACCTGGAAGGGTTGATCGAGCGCGTCTACGCCGACGAAACCCGCCCCTGGCTGCAGGGCGCGCGTCTGACCGCCTGGGAGCTGGCGAACGAAGGTGTGCCGGTCACCCTGAACGCGGACGCGGCCGCCGCGCACCTGATGAAGACCGAAAGCATCACCTGGGTCATCGTCGGTGCCGACCGCATCACGGCCAACGGCGATGTTGCCAACAAGATCGGGACTTATCAGCTCGCAGTCAACGCTATGCACCACGGCGTGCGCTTCATGGTGGTGGCGCCCAGTTCGACCATCGACATGGGGCTGGAAAGTGGCGAGGACATCCCGATCGAGGAGCGCGACGGTCGCGAACTCCTGGAAATCGGCGGCAAACGTGTCGCCGCTGACGTGGATGCCTACAACCCGGTGTTCGATGTAACCCCGGCGGACCTGATCGACGCCATCGTGACCGAGCGCGGCGTCGTCGAGCGTCCGGACGCCGAGCGGATGGCCCAGTTGATGAGCCGCAAGCGCCTGCATTGACGGGGCCTGCGGCAATTCATCGAGGGGCTTGGGCGAGGGTAGGGTTTGACCCTGGCTTGTGGTAAGCTCCGACGGTTCTTGATGGGGCATTTTTACGGCCCCCACAGCATCGCGGATCAACGGCCAAGTCGTTGATTTGTAGAGAGTCGGTGGCGCTTTGATAGCGCACCGCGCTCCGCCAGGCCCGGGACGGGCATGACGGAGACCCATTTGAAAAAGGAACCAGGCTTCTCATGGGCGAACTGGCCAAAGAAATCCTCCCGGTCAACATCGAAGACGAACTCCGACAGTCCTACCTCGATTACGCCATGAGCGTGATCGTCGGTCGTGCCCTGCCCGATGCGCGCGATGGCTTGAAGCCCGTGCACCGTCGCGTCCTGTACGCCATGAGCGAACTGGGCAACGACTGGAACAAGCCCTACAAGAAATCCGCCCGTGTGGTCGGTGACGTGATCGGTAAGTACCACCCGCACGGCGACACCGCGGTGTACGACACCATCGTGCGCATGGCCCAGCCCTTCTCGCTGCGCTACATGCTGGTGGACGGCCAGGGCAACTTCGGTTCGGTGGACGGCGACAACGCCGCGGCCATGCGATACACCGAAGTGCGCATGTCCAAGCTGGCCCACGAGTTGCTGGCGGACCTCGACAAGGAAACCGTCGACTGGGTGCCCAACTACGACGGCACCGAGCAGATCCCGGCGGTCATGCCGACCAAGATCCCGAACCTGCTGGTCAACGGTTCCAGCGGTATTGCCGTGGGCATGGCGACCAACATCCCGCCGCACAACCTCACCGAGGTGATCGACGGCTGCCTGGCGCTGATGGACAACCCCGAGCTGTCCGTCGACGACCTGATGCAGTACATCCCCGGCCCGGACTTCCCGACCGCCGGCATCATCAACGGTCGTGCGGGCATCATCGAGGCCTACCGCACCGGCCGTGGCCGCATCTATATCCGTGCCCGCGCCACCATCGAGGACATGGAAAAGGGCGGCAACCGCCAGCAGATCATCATCACCGAGCTGCCCTACCAGCTGAACAAGGCTCGCCTGATCGAGAAGATCGCCGAGCTGGTGAAAGAGAAGAAGATCGAAGGCATCACCGAACTGCGCGACGAGTCCGACAAGGACGGCATGCGCGTCGTGATCGAGCTGCGCCGCGGCGAAGTGGGCGAGGTCGTGCTGAACAACCTCTACGCCCAGACCCAGTTGCAGAGCGTGTTCGGCATCAACGTGGTGGCCCTGGTCGATGGTCAGCCGCGCACGATGAACCTCAAGGACATGCTCGAGGTCTTCATTCGCCACCGCCGTGAAGTGGTGACCCGCCGGACCGTCTACGAACTGCGCAAGGCCCGCGAGCGCGGCCACATCCTCGAAGGCCAGGCGGTCGCCCTGTCGAACATCGACCCGGTGATCGAGCTGATCAAGACCTCGCCGACCCCGGCCGAGGCCAAGGAACGCCTGATCGCCACGGCCTGGGAATCCAGCGCCGTGGAAGCCATGGTCGAGCGCGCCGGCGCCGATTCCTGCCGTCCGGAAGACCTGGATGAGCAGTACGGTCTGCGCGAAGGCAAGTACTACCTGTCGCCGGAACAGGCCCAGGCCATCCTGGAACTGCGCCTGCACCGCCTGACCGGCCTGGAGCACGAGAAGCTCCTGTCCGAGTACCAGGAAATCCTCACCCTGATCGGCGAGTTGATCCGCATCCTGACCAACCCCGAGCGCCTGATGGAAGTCATCCGCGAGGAGCTGGAGAAGGTCAAGGCGGAGTTCGGCGATGCCCGCCGCACCGAGATCGTCGCGTCGCAGATGGACCTGACCATCGCCGACCTGATCACCGAAGAAGAGCGCGTGGTCACCATCTCCCACGGCGGCTACGCCAAGTCCCAGCCGCTGGCCGCCTACGAGGCCCAGCGTCGCGGTGGCAAGGGCAAGTCGGCCAGTGGCGTGAAGGACGAGGACTACATCGAACACCTGCTGGTCGCCAACAGCCACGCCACCCTGCTGCTGTTCTCCAGCAAGGGCAAGGTCTACTGGCTGCGCACCTTCGAGATCCCGGAAGCCTCGCGTACCGCCCGTGGCCGTCCGCTGGTGAACCTGCTGCCGCTGGACGAAGGCGAGCGCATCACCGCGATGCTGCAGATCGACCTGGAAGCTGTGCGCGCCCAGTTCGCCGGTGACGAGAACGACGATGACGACGTGGTCGCCGAGCAGGTCGCCGAAGTGGTGGAAGCCGAAGAAGGCGAAGAGGGCGACGACGCCGACTTCAGCCAGGACGAGCCGACCGGCGCGTACATCTTCATGGCCACCATGAAAGGCACCGTGAAGAAGACCCCGCTGATCCAGTTCACCAAGCCCCGCTCCAACGGCCTGATCGCGCTGAAACTGGAGGAGGGCGATTCGCTGATCGCCGCCGCCATCACCGACGGCTCGAAGGACGTGATGATGTTCTCCGACGCCGGCAAGGTGATCCGCTTCAAGGAAAGCAAGGTGCGCATCATGGGCCGTAACGCCCGTGGCGTGCGCGGCATGCGCCTGGGCGAAGGCCAGCGGATCATTTCCATGCTGATCCCCGAGTGCCGCGAAGCGCAGATCCTCAGCGCCTCCGAGCGCGGGTACGGCAAGCGCACCCCGCTGGCCGACTACCCGCGTCGCGGTCGTGGCGGCCAGGGCGTGATCGCCATGGTGATCAACGAGCGTAACGGCAACCTGGTAGGCGCCGTGCAGGTGCTGGACGGCGAGGAGATCATGCTGATCTCCGACCAGGGCACCCTGGTGCGTACCCGCGTCGACGAAGTCCGTGGCGCTGGCCGTAACACCCAGGGCGTGATCCTCATCAAGCTGGCTGCCGACGAGACCGTCGTAGGCCTGGAGCGGGTGCAGGAGCCGACCGTCGTCGAAGGCGAAGAGATCGAAGGCGAGATCGTCGACGGCGAGACCGTCGAGGGTGAAGTAGCGGACGAGAACCAAGAAGCAGGCGAAGTCGCGGCTGAAGAAGCCCCGCAAGCCAGCGAAGACTGATAGCGAGAGTGGATGTGAGCAAGCGAGCCTTTAACTTCTGCGCCGGTCCCGCGGCGCTTCCCACCGAGGTGCTGGAGCGCGCCCGCGCCGAGCTGCTGGATTGGCAGGGCAAGGGCCTGTCGGTCATGGAGATGAGCCACCGTAGCGACGACTACGTGGCCATCGCCGAGAAGGCCGAGCAGGACCTGCGCGACCTGATGGCGATCCCGTCGAACTACAAGGTGCTGTTCCTGCAGGGCGGCGCCAGCCAGCAGTTCGCCGAGATTCCGCTGAACCTGCTGCCCGAAGACGGCGTGGCCGACTACGTGGAAACCGGCATCTGGTCGAAGAAGGCCATCGAAGAGGCTCGCCGTTACGGCAACGTCAACGTCGTCGCCAGCGCATCCAAGTACGACTACTTCGCGATCCCCGGCCAGAACGAGTGGAACCTGTCCAAGGACGCGGCCTACCTGCACTACGCGTCCAACGAGACCATCGGTGGCCTGGAATTCGACTGGATTCCGGAAGTCGGCGATGTTCCGCTGGTGGTGGACATGTCCTCGGACATCCTCTCCCGCCCGATCGACGTATCGAAGTTCGGCCTGATCTACGCCGGCGCGCAAAAGAACATCGGCCCGTCCGGCCTGGTGGTGGTCATCGTTCGCGAAGACCTGCTGGGCCGCGCCCGCAGCATCTGCCCGACCATGCTCAACTACAAGGTCGCTGCCGATAACGGCTCCATGTACAACACCCCGGCTACCTACTCCTGGTACCTCTCCGGCCTGGTCTTCCAGTGGCTGAAGGAGCAGGGCGGTGTCGACGCCATGGAACAGCGCAACCGCGCGAAGAAGGACATGCTGTACGGCTTCATCGACAGCAGCGACTTCTACACCAACCCGATCCAGCCCAGCGCTCGCTCCTGGATGAACGTGCCGTTCCGCCTGGCCGACGAGAAGCTCGACAAGGCCTTCCTCGCCGGTGCCGACGCGCGCGGTCTGCTCAACCTCAAGGGTCACCGTTCGGTAGGCGGCATGCGTGCCTCCATCTATAACGCCCTGGGCCTGGATGCCATCGAAGCCCTGGTCGGCTACATGGCCGAGTTCGAGAAGGAGCACGGCTGATGAGCGACGCTGACCAGCTCAAGGCTTTGCGCGTACGCATCGACAGCCTCGACGAGAAGATCCTCGAGCTGATCAGCGAACGCGCACGCTGCGCCACCGACGTGGCGCGCGTGAAAATGGCCGCCCTGCCCGCAGGCGAGAAGCCGGTGTTCTACCGGCCCGAGCGCGAGGCCTGGGTGCTCAAGCACATCATGGAGCTGAACAAGGGCCCGCTGGACAACGAGGAAGTCGCTCGTCTTTTCCGCGAGATCATGTCCTCCTGCCTGGCCCTGGAGCAGCCGCTGAAAGTGGCCTACCTCGGCCCGGAAGGCACCTTCACCCAGGCCGCGGCGCTCAAGCACTTCGGCCATGCGGTGATCAGCACGCCGATGGCGGCCATCGACGAAGTGTTCCGCGAAGTCGCCGCCGGCGCGGTGAACTTCGGCGTGGTGCCGGTGGAAAACTCCACCGAGGGTGCGGTCAACCACACCCTCGACAGCTTCCTCGAGCACGACCTGGTGATCTGCGGCGAGGTGGAACTGCGTATCCACCACCACCTGCTGGTGGGCGAGAACACCAAGACCAACAACATCACCCGCATCTACTCCCACGCCCAGTCCCTGGCCCAGTGCCGCAAGTGGCTGGACGCGCACTACCCGAACGTCGAGCGCGTGGCGGTCTCCAGCAATGCCGACGCCGCCAAGCGCGTGAAGAGCGAGTGGAACAGCGCGGCGATTGCCGGCGACATGGCGGCCAGCCTGTACGGCCTGGACAAGCTGCACGAGAAGATCGAGGACCGCCCGGACAACTCCACGCGCTTCCTCATGATCGGCAACCAGGAAGTGCCGCCCACGGGCGATGACAAGACTTCCATCATCGTCTCCATGCGCAACAAGCCGGGCGCGTTGCACGAGCTGCTGGTGCCGTTCCACAGCAACGGTGTCGACCTGACTCGCATCGAGACCCGCCCGTCGCGCAGCGGCAAGTGGACCTACGTGTTCTTCATCGACTTCGTCGGCCACCACAAGGACCCGCTGATCAAGGACGTGCTGGAAAAGATCAACAGCGAAGCCGTTGCCCTTAAGGTGCTGGGTTCGTACCCCAAGGCCGTGCTTTGACATGGGGCGAAATGCCCATTGGCCGTCGCAGACGGTCGATTGTGCAGGGCGCGCCGGTCTCAAGGCCCAGCGCCCCTGCCTGGTCTGGCTGACTGGGCTGAGCGGTTCCGGCAAGTCGACGCTGGCCGATGCCCTCGAGCAGCGACTGCATGCGTCCGGGCGGCACACCTACCTGCTCGATGGCGATCATCTCCGTCAGGGCTTGAATCGGGACCTCGGCTTCAGCGCTGAAGACCGCTGTGAAAATATTCGCCGCGTTGGGGAGGTGGGGGCGCTGATGGTGGATGCTGGCCTGATCACCATCGCCGCGTTCATTTCGCCCTTTCGTGCGGATCGCGACAGGGTTCGCAAGCTGTTACCCGAGCGTTTCGTGGAAGTGCATGTCTCCACGCCGCTGAAAGTGTGCGAGGAGCGCGATCCCAAAGGGCTCTACCGCAAAGCGCGAGCCGGCGAACTCAAGGAGTTCACCGGCATCGACTCTCCGTTCGAGGCGCCGCTGGCCGCCCAGGTGAGCATCGATACGTCCGTGCTGTCGGTAGAGGAATCTGTTGACCGTATCTGCGATTACATGGCTGCCGCCGGCTATATCGAGTCAGTCTGTGCGGCCCCCGTCGAGAGAGATGTCCATGAGCTGTGATTTCCTTGCCCTGGCCCAGCCGGGCGTGCAGAAACTTTCTCCCTACGTGCCCGGCAAGCCGGTCGATGAACTGGCCCGCGAGCTGAAGCTCGACCCCGCTGGCATCGTCAAGCTGGCCAGCAACGAGAACCCGCTGGGCCCAAGCCCCAAGGTCCTCGACGCCATCCGCGCCGAACTGGCCGAGCTGACCCGCTACCCCGACGGCAACGGTTTCGAGCTGAAGTCCCGCCTGGCCGCCCGCTGCGGCGTCGACACCGCACAGGTCACCCTGGGCAACGGCTCCAACGACATTCTCGACCTGGTGGCCCGCGCCTACCTGGCGCCTGGCCTGAACGCCGTGTTCAGCCAGTACGCCTTCGCCGTCTACCCGATCTCTACCCAGGCCGTCGGCGCCCAGGGCAAGGTCGTGCCGGCGAAAGACTGGGGCCACGACCTGGAAGCCATGCTGGCGGCCATCGACGCCAACACCCGCGTGGTCTTCATCGCCAACCCGAACAACCCCACCGGTACCTGGTTCGGCCCGGACGCGCTGGAGCGCTTCCTCTCGCAGGTGCCGGAGAGCGTCCTCGTGGTGCTCGACGAGGCCTACATCGAGTATGCCGAAGGCGAGGAACTGCCGGACGGCTTGAAGTACCTGGCCCGCTACCCGAACCTGCTGGTCTCCCGCACCTTCTCCAAGGCCTACGGCCTGGCCTCGCTGCGCGTCGGTTACGCGATCTCCTCGGCGCAGGTCGCCGATGTGCTCAACCGCGTTCGCCAGCCGTTCAACGTCAACAGCCTGGCCCTGGCCGCCGCCTGTGCGGCGCTGGACGATGCCGACTACCTGGCCCAAGGCAAGCGCATCAACGACGAAGGCATGGCGCAGCTGGAAAACGGCCTGCGCGCCCTGGACCTGCACTGGATTCCCTCCAAGGGCAACTTCATCGCCGTGGACCTCAAGCGTGACGCCGGCCCGGTCTACCAGGCGCTGCTCGCCGAAGGCGTGATCGTCCGTCCGGTGGGTGGCTACGGCATGCCGCAGCACCTGCGCATCTCCATCGGCCTGCCGGCCGAGAACGCGCGCTTCCTCGAAGCGCTGGCCAAGGTGCTTGCTCGTGCCTGATGTTGTTCAGCGCAAGCGCCTAGTGGTGGTGGGGCTCGGCCTGATCGGCGGCTCCTTCGCCAAGGGCATCCGCGAAAAGGGCCTGTTCGAGGAAGTGGTCGGCGTCGACCGTGACCCGCAAACCCGTCGCCTGGCGGTGGAACTGGGAGTGGTCGACCGCTGCGAGGAAAGCCTTGCTGCCGGTTGCCGCGAGGCTGACGTGATCCAGCTTGCGGTGCCGATCCTGGCCATGGAGAAGGTCCTCGGGGAACTCGCCACTCTCGACATCGGCAATGCCATCCTCACCGACGTGGGCAGCGCCAAGGGCAATGTGGTGCGCGCTGCGAAAGCCGTGTTCGGTGGCATGCCGGCGCGCTTCGTTCCCGGCCATCCCATCGCCGGTTCCGAGCAGAGCGGGGTGGAAGCGGCCAACGCGAAATTGTTCCGCCGTCATAAAGTCATCCTCACCCCGCTGGATAATGCCGAAGCGGACGCGATCCAGTGCGTCGAGAGCCTCTGGCGCGAGCTGGGCGCGGATGTCGAGCAGATGGCCGTCGAACACCACGACGAAGTTCTCGCCGCCACCAGCCACCTGCCGCACCTGCTGGCCTTCACGCTGGTCGACTCGCTGGCCAAACGCAGCGAGAATCTGGAAATCTTCCGTTATGCCGCTGGCGGCTTCCGCGACTTCACGCGGATTGCCGGCAGCGACCCGGTGATGTGGCACGACATCTTCCTCGCCAACCGCGAGGCGGTGCTGCGCATCCTCGATGTATTCCGTGACGACCTCGACGACTTGCGCGAGGCCGTCGATCAAGGGGACGGGCAACAACTGATGGGCGTCTTCACCCGCGCCCGGGTTGCCCGCGAGCATTTCAGCAAAATCCTGGCCCGCCGGGCCTATGTGGACGCCATGCACAACAATGACCTGATTTTCCTGGCCCAGCCGGGTGGCCGCCTCTCCGGGCGCGTTCGCGTACCGGGCGACAAGTCCATTTCCCACCGCTCGATCATGCTCGGCTCGTTGGCCGAAGGCACGACCGAGGTACAAGGTTTCCTCGAGGGTGAAGATGCCCTCGCCACCATCCAGGCCTTCCGCGACATGGGCGTGGTCATCGAAGGCCCGCACCACGGCCGCGTGACCGTGCACGGCGTGGGCCTGCATGGCTTGAAGACGCCGCCCGGCCCGATCTACCTGGGCAACTCCGGCACCTCCATGCGCCTGCTCAGTGGCCTGCTCGCCGCCCAGCCGTTCGACACCACCCTGACCGGCGATGCGTCGCTGTCCAAGCGCCCGATGAACCGCGTCGCCAAGCCGCTGCGCGAGATGGGCGCAGTGATCGAGACTGGCCCCGAAGGCCGTCCGCCGCTGACCATCCGTGGTGGCCAGAAGCTCACCGGCATGCACTACGACATGCCCATGGCCAGCGCCCAGGTGAAATCCTGCCTGCTGCTTGCCGGCCTCTACGCTGCCGGTGAAACCTCCACCACCGAGCCGGCCCCGACCCGCGATCATACCGAGCGCATGCTGCGCGGCTTCGGCTACCCGGTCGACGTCGAAGGCGCCACCGCTCGCGTCGAGTCCGGCCACAAGCTCACCGCCACCTCGATCGAAGTCCCGGCCGACATTTCCTCCGCCGCCTTCTTCCTGGTTGCCGCGAGCATCGCCGAAGGCTCCGACCTGACTCTGGAGCACGTCGGCATCAACCCGACCCGTACCGGCGTCATCGACATCCTCAAGCTCATGGGCGCCGACATCACCCTGGAAAACCAGCGTGAAGTGGGCGGCGAGCCGGTTGCCGACATTCGCGTGCGCTCGGCGCAGCTCAAAGGCATCGACATCCCCGAAGACCTGGTGCCGCTGGCCATCGACGAGTTCCCCGTGCTCTTCGTTGCCGCCGCCTCTGCCTCCGGCCGCACTGTGCTGCGCGGCGCGGAAGAACTGCGGGTGAAGGAATCCGACCGCATCCAGGTCATGGCCGACGGCCTGCTGGCCCTGGGCGTGAAGTGCGAGCCGACCCCGGACGGCATAATCATCGACGGCGGCAGCTATGGCGGCGGCGAAGTCTGGAGCCACGGCGACCACCGTATCGCCATGTCCTTCAGCGTGGCTTCCCTGCGTGCCGGTGCGCCTATCCGCATCCACGACTGCGCCAACGTCGCGACCTCCTTCCCGAACTTCCTCGGGCTGGCGTCCGGCGCGGGCATCCGCGTCGCCGAGGAGAAAAACTGATGAACGGCGAATGGCCGGTCCTCGCCATCGATGGCCCCAGCGGCTCGGGCAAGGGCACCGTCGCCGGCCTGCTGGCCAAGCGCCTGGGCTGGAACCTGCTGGACTCCGGCGCGTTGTATCGCCTGCTGGCGTTCGCTGCCGGTAACCACGGTATCGACCTGACCAACGAGGAAGCCCTCAAGGTTCTGGCCGCACACCTGGACGTGCAGTTCACCCATGCCAAGGGCGGACAGGGTCAGCACATCATCCTCGAAGGCGAGGATGTCACCGATACCATCCGCACGGAGCAGGTCGGCGCCGGCGCCTCGCAAGTCGCCGCGCTGCCGGCGGTGCGCGATGCGCTGCTGCAACGCCAGCGCGCCTTCCTCGAAGCCCCCGGCCTTGTCGCCGACGGCCGCGACATGGGCACCGTGGTCTTCCCCAGCGCGCCGCTGAAGATATTCCTGACAGCGTCGGCCGAAGAGCGCGCCCGTCGCCGTTACCTGCAGCTCAAGGGCAAGGGTATCGACAGCGATCAGGCGCAGCTGGCGGAAGAAATCAGCGCCCGCGACGAGCGTGACAGCCAGCGTGCCGTGGCTCCGCTCAAGCCCGCCGAAGGCGCCATCCTGGTGGACTCCACCTCGATGAGCATCGAAGAGGTCGTGGACAGTATCCTCGCCGAGGTTTCTCGTCGCGGCCTGGCGGACTAGTCGAACGGCTCATGAAAATCCCCGGCCAGCCGGGGATTTTTCTTTCCCGAGGCGGGTGCGTTGCAGGACGGATCTGACAGGCGGTCCTCCCGTCCTCCGAGGCTGGGCGAAAATGAAGGAATGAAGCTGGAGTCGTGAAGGACATCGGAAACCAGGGGCGCCGATTGACGCAACCGACGTCCGTTGCTACCATTCCAGACCTTGTATCGGGAGGGTTTCGCCCATATTGAGCGAAGCGTTCCCTTAAAATCTGAATGTGGAGCATCCGTTTCGGCGGGTGCAACAGGGGGCCGGCAGGATACCAGTCTTGATCCTGCTGGCTTCTTTTTCATCACTTGACCGTGTTCGCTGGTGGCGCGGAATCGGGCTTACAAGCCTTTGACTACAGGTATAGACATGAGCGAAAGCTTCGCAGAACTCTTTGAAGAAAGTCTTAAATCCCTCGACATGCAGCCGGGTGCAATCATCACCGGCATCGTGGTCGACATCGATGGTGACTGGGTCACCGTCCATGCCGGTCTGAAATCCGAGGGCGTCATCCCGGTCGAGCAGTTCTACAACGAACAGGGCGAGCTGACCATCAATGTGGGTGACGAAGTCCACGTTGCGCTTGACGCGGTAGAAGACGGCTTTGGTGAAACCAAGCTGTCCCGCGAAAAAGCCAAGCGTGCCGAGAGCTGGATCGTTCTGGAAGCTGCTTTCTCTGCCGACGAAGTGGTCAAAGGCGTCATCAACGGCAAGGTCAAGGGTGGCTTCACCGTCGACGTCAACGGCATCCGTGCGTTCCTGCCGGGTTCGCTGGTCGATGTGCGTCCGGTGCGCGACACCACTCACCTGGAAGGCAAAGAGCTCGAGTTCAAGGTCATCAAGCTGGACCAGAAGCGCAACAACGTTGTCGTTTCCCGCCGCAGCGTGCTGGAAGCCGAGAACAGCGCCGAGCGCGAAGCTCTGCTGGAATCCCTGCAGGAAGGCCAGCAGGTCAAAGGTATCGTCAAGAATCTCACCGACTACGGTGCGTTCGTTGACCTGGGCGGCGTCGATGGTCTGCTGCACATCACCGACATGGCCTGGAAGCGTATCAAGCATCCGTCGGAAATCGTCAACGTTGGCGACGAGATCGATGTCAAGGTTCTGAAGTTCGACCGCGAGCGCAACCGCGTATCCCTGGGCCTGAAGCAACTGGGCGAAGACCCATGGGTTGCCATCAAAGCCCGTTACCCGGAAGGCACCCGCGTTACCGCGCGCGTCACCAACCTCACCGACTACGGCTGCTTCGCCGAGCTGGAAGAGGGCGTGGAAGGCCTGGTACACGTTTCCGAAATGGACTGGACCAACAAGAACATCCACCCGTCGAAAGTCGTTCAGGTTGGCGACGAAGTGGAAGTTCAGGTTCTGGACATCGACGAAGAGCGTCGTCGTATCTCCCTGGGCATCAAGCAGTGCAAGTCCAACCCGTGGGAAGACTTCTCCAGCCGCTTCAACAAGGGCGACAAGATCTCCGGCACCATCAAGTCGATCACCGATTTCGGTATCTTCATCGGCCTGGAAGGCGGCATCGACGGTCTGGTTCACCTGTCCGACATCTCCTGGAACGAAGTTGGCGAAGAAGCCGTTCGCCGCTTCAAGAAGGGCGACGAGCTGGAAACCGTCATCCTCTCCGTTGATCCGGAGCGTGAGCGCATCTCCCTGGGCATCAAGCAGCTGGAAGACGATCCGTTCTCCAACTACGCCTCGCTCAACGAGAAAGGCACCATCGTTCGCGGCACCGTGAAAGAAGTGGACGCCAAAGGCGCTGTCATCAGCCTGGGCGGCGAAATCGAAGGCATCCTGAAAGCCTCCGAAATCAGCCGTGACCGCGTTGAAGACGCTCGCAACGTTCTGAAAGAAGGCGAAGAAGTCGAAGCCAAGATCATCAGCATCGACCGTAAGAGCCGCGTCATCTCCCTCTCCATCAAGTCGAAAGACGTTGATGACGAGAAAGATGCGATGAAAGAACTGCGTCACAAGCAAGACGTAGAAGCCACTGGTCCGACCACCATCGGTGATCTGATCCGTGCTCAGATGGAGAACCAGGGCTAATCCCTGATTCACCATCCAAGGAAAAGGGCGACTTCGGTCGCCCTTTTTCGTTTCTGCCTATCGCTGGCGCGGGCGCGCAGCGCTTTCTCCAAGCCGAGACTGGCGCTATGGTGCCCGCCCCGTTCCGGTCGCTATCTCCATGCCATATCTGCTTTTCGTCACCGTCCTCTGGGCGTTCTCCTTCAGCCTGATTGGCGAATACCTCGCCGGGCAGGTCGACAGCTATTTCGCCGTGCTGACCCGCGTGGTGCTCGCCGGCCTGGTGTTCCTGCCACTGACCCGCTGGCGCGGCGTCGAGCCACGCTTCATCGGCGGGGTGATGCTGGCAGGCGCGCTGCAGTTCGGCATTACCTACGTCTGTCTCTACCAGAGCTTCCGCGTGCTGACGGTCCCGGAGGTGCTGCTGTTCACGGTGCTGACGCCGTTGCACGTGGCGCTGATCGATGACGCGTTGAACCGGCGCTTCAATGCCTGGGCGCTGCTGGCGGCCGCGGTGGCGGTGCTGGGCGCCGGGATCATCCGCTACGACGGCGTTAGCGGCGACTACATACAGGGCTTCCTCCTGCTGCAGGTGGCCAACGCGACCTTCGCGGCGGGGCAGGTGTTCTACAAACACCTGGTACGACGCTATCCCTCGGACATCCCGCAGTACCGCCGCTTCGGCTACTTCTTCGTCGGTGCGCTGCTGGTCGCCCTGCCGGGCTGGTTGCTGTTCGGCAATCCGCAGAAGCTGCCGACCACCGACCTGCAATGGGGTGTGCTGATCTGGATGGGGCTGCTGGCCACCGCGCTCGGGCAGTTCTGGTGGAACAAGGGGGGCACCATGGTGGATGCCGGCACCCTGGCGGTGATGAACAACCTGCACGTGCCGGTGGGCCTGCTGATCAACCTGCTGATCTGGAACGAGGCCGCCGACTTGCCGCGCCTGGCGCTGGGCGGTGCGGTGATCGTTGCGTCGCTAGGCGTCAATCGCCTTGGCCTGCGTCGTCGCAAGGAGCGCTGCGCATGAATATCTCCGGACGTGGCGTAGCGCTGTCCCTGGCGTCTTCCGTGCTGTTCGTGACCCTGCCGGGTTACATCCATTCGCTGGCGCCGCTGACCAGCATCCAGGTGATCGCCCACCGGGTGGTCTGGTCGATTCCCATGGTCCTGCTGCTGGTGCTCTTCACCCGTCAGGGCGGTGTGCTGCGCGATGCGGGTCGGAGGCTGCTGCGCGAGCCATGGCTGCTGGCGTGCTTCCCGCTGACGGCGGCGATGATGCTGATCCAGTGGGGCGTGTTCATCTGGGCGCCCATGGTTGGGCGCACGCTGGAGCTGTCGCTGGGCTACTTCCTGCTGCCGCTGACCATGGTGCTCTGCGGCCGGGTGTTCTATGGCGAGCGTCTGACCACGTTGCAGGGCATTGCCGTCGCCTTCGCGCTGGCGGGTGTGCTGCACGAGTTGTGGCTCACTCGCGCGTTCTCGTGGTTCACCCTGATTACCGCGCTGGGCTATCCGCCGTACTTCATGCTGCGCCGCAAGATGGCGGTGGATTCGTTGTCCGGCTTCGTCTTCGAGATGATCGTGCTGCTGCCGTTCGCCCTGGCCGCCTTGTGGATAACTGATAGCGCCGGGGTGCTGGAAGAGGTGCCGCGCTTGTGGGCGCTGCTGCCGCTGCTGGGCCTGATCAGCGCGCTGGCGTTCGGCGCCATGATGGCGGCCAGCCGGCTGTTGCCCATGGGACTGTTCGGGATTCTGAGTTACGTCGAACCGGTGCTGCTGTTCGCCATCGCCGTGCTGTTTCTGGGCGAGGCATTCAACCCGGCGCAGATCTGGACCTACGGGCCGATCTGGATCGCTGTACTGCTGACCGGTTGGGATAGCGCGCGACTGTTGCGCCGGCAGGCGCGTCGCGGCTTGTAGATGAGGGGCAGGCGCTCTCCCGCAAGGGGAGAGCGCTCAGTATCAGTCGTAGCGACCGCCGACGTCAGCCTTGGCCAGGGTTTCCGGCAGGATGCGGCGGGCAGCGGTGTAGTGCTTCTTCCAGTAGTCGCCACTGAGGTCGGAGACACGGACCTTCTGGCCGCGGCGCGGCGCATGGACGAACTGGTTGTCACCGACGTAGATGCCGACATGGTCGACATTGCGGCGATTGTGGATGCGGAAGAACACCAGGTCGCCGGGCTGCAGATCGCCGCGGGCCACTTTCGAGTTGCCGCGCATGCTGTACATCTGCTGCGCGGTGCGCGGCAGGTCGACTTCGTCGACGTTCTGGAACACGTAGTTCACCAGGCCGCTGCAATCGAAGCCGCGCTTGGGCGAAGTGCCGCCCCAGCGGTATGGCGTGCCGATCATGCTGTAGGCACGCTGGGTGACCTGGTGCGCCTCGCTCTTGGTCGGCTTGACCGACTTGGCATTGAAGGTCAGTAGGGCACTGCCCTGGACCGGGACTCGCAGATCAACCGGTGCAGGTTGATAGGTGCGCGTGATCTTGGAGGAGGCGGTTGCCTCGGTGGCGGCCAAGAGGGTCGCCAAGCCTATGGAAAGGCATGTCAAAAGGGTACTTCGCATTCGGCATGTCTTCTTGCTGGTTGATATCGCCCAGACTCCGCTGGATCGCCATTGTTGTCGGCGTGGTTTCCTTTGGTCCGCTCAAAAATTCCACGCATTCTGAACGACTTTTCATGACAGTTCGTACCGTCTGTCGATTCTCACAATTCCCCTGTGACTTGTAGGACGCTGCGTGACATGTGTTCAGACGCATCAGTCACGGCCTGACCTTATAGCCGGAAGCCCTATAAAACGGGACTTTCGGCCACGCGACGGAAAGCTGGCGGGCTAGTAGCCAAAAGCCAGACACTTAAGGCTTCTTAAGGAAAAACCCGACGAAATGCAGGTAATTGAGCTGAAAGAATCAGCCCAGATGGGCGAGTAACGCGGGAATGACCTGTTCGCGGAGCAGCGGGGCAAGGTTTTGCGGGTAGACGCCGGTCGTGTCCAGCCAGGCGAGCTCTTCCAGCTCGGCGGCGGGTTGGACGGCATGGGGTAGGGTGGCAATGAAGACATGCGCGTCCACCCGCATATCCGGCTCGTTGGCGGCCTTGGCCTGGAAGTGGCCGAGCGGTGTCAGTGCGGAGCTTGCAAGGCGAAGGTCGAGTTCTTCGTGCAACTCGCGCAACAGGGCCTGCACGGATGTCTCGCCGGGTTCGTGCTTGCCGCCGGGCAGCATGAGGGCGCGGGTGCCACGCTTGCGTACCAGTAGCAAGCGTCCTGTGTCATCGAGCAGGCAGGCGGCGGCGATACGAATCGTGGAGCTCATGGCGAGGGCGTTTCCTTCAGAACCTGGTAGCGCATCTGTACGATGCCGCTGGGAAAGCTGCGCTGCTCCAGCAGCTGCAGGCGTTGCTCGAGCCCGATGCTGAACAGGGGAATACCGGCGCCGAGCAAGTGCGGAATGATGCTGACGATCACTTCGTCGAGCAAGCCTGCGGCGAGGAAATTGCCTGCCAGGCTACCGCCGCCTACCAGCCAGATACGCTGGCAGCCGCGTGCCTCCAGAGAGGCGAGGGCGTCTACCGGTGCATAGTGCTCAAGCTCCACCTGCGGTGCGGCCTTGGGCAGGTGGTTGGAGCGGGTCATGACCAGCGCGGGTTTGTCGGGGTACGGCCATTCGCCCTGGTTCAGGCAGAACAAGTAGGTGGCGCGCCCCATGATCAGGCCGTCGATACTGGAATAGAAGGCATGGTAGCCATGGTCATCGGTTTCGCCGCCATAGCCTTCGAGCCAATCCACGCTGCCGTCGGGGCGAGCGATGTAGCCGTCAAGGCTGGCCGCAACGTAGTAAATGAGAGATGGCACCTGTGTGCTCCTTTTTGTCAGGCTCATCAGAGCATGGCATCGCCCTTTGTAGAGCGTCGGTGCGTTTGTCGGATTATTGACGCGGCAGTGCGTCCCTGGTGGTCGGCGGCAATATTTCCAGCGAACAGGCTCGGCAAACATTAAGCTATGCAGCTATTTGGTCTTTACGTGATATCGAGGTCTGCCTTGTTCTCCCAATTCGCCCTCCACGAACGCCTGCTCAAGGCGCTCGATTCGTTGTCCTTCACCGAGCCGACTCCGGTCCAGGCCGCGGCCATTCCGAAGGCCCTGGAGGGACGCGACCTGCGGGTGACGGCGCAGACCGGCAGCGGCAAGACCGCCGCCTTCGTGTTGCCGCTGCTGCACCGTCTGCTCGCTGAGGAGAAGCCCAAGAGCGGCGCCCGCGCACTGATCCTGCTGCCCACCCGCGAGTTGGCCCAGCAGACGCTCAAGGAAGTCGAGCGTTTCGCCCAGTTCACCTTCATCAAGGCCTGCCTGATCACTGGTGGCGAAGACTTCAAGGTGCAGGGTGCGCGGCTGCGCAAAAATCCGGAAATCATCATCGGTACACCCGGCCGCCTGAACGAGCAGTTCAACGCCGGCAACCTGCCGCTGGGCGACGTGGAAGTGCTGATCCTCGACGAAGCCGACCGCATGCTCGATATGGGCTTCTCCGAGGACGTGCTCAAGCTCGCCGGGCAGTGCCCGGCCGAGCGCCAGACCCTGCTGTTCTCCGCCACCAGCGGCAACGGCCTGCACGAGATGGTCGAAAAGGTCCTGCGCGAACCGGAGAACTTGCAGCTCAACCGCGTCAGCGAGCTGAACGAGGATGTCAGCCAGCAGGTGATCCTGACCGACCACGTTGGCCACAAGGAAGAGCTGCTGCAGTGGCTGCTAGCCAACGAGATCTATGAGAAGGCCATCGTCTTCACCAACACCCGCGTCGCCGCCGACCGCCTGACCGGCCGCCTGATCGCTGCCGGGCACAAGGTCTTCGTGCTGCACGGCGAGAAGGACCAGAAGGACCGCAAGCTGGCCATCGAGCGCCTGAAGCAGGGCGCGGTGAAGATTCTCGTCGCCACTGACGTGGCTGCCCGTGGCCTGGACGTCGACGGCCTGGACCTGGTGATCAACTTCGACATCCCGCGTCGCGGTGATGAGTACGTGCACCGTATCGGCCGCACCGGCCGCGCAGGCGCCGGCGGAACCGCTATCTCGCTGGTCGGCCATGGTGACTGGAACCTGATGTCGAGCATCGAGCGCTACCTCAAGCTGCGCTTCGAGCTGCGCACCATCAAGGAACTCAAGGGCACCTACAAGGGGCCGAAGAAGGTCAAGGCATCCGGCAAGGCCGCCGGTACCAAGAAGAAAAAGGATGATGCGAAGAAGACCGGCAGCAAGTCACCGGCGAAGAAGAAGCCCGCAGCCAAGCCCAGGTCTGGCCCATCCAAGGTCGTGAGCCAGGATGGCCTGGCGCCGCTCAAACGCAAGAAGCCGGCGGCGGAGTAAGCCTTCCGCGTCACTGGAAACGCCTCTCCTGACCGAGAGGCGTTTTTGTTCGTGCGCCGCTAGCCCAGCGTTTCCGGCGGCGCCTCGTAGCTGCCGGATTCGTAGCTCACCCCGTGGCGAATCACCGGTGGCGTATCGCCGGCGTGCAGGCTAGTGACGTTGTCGATGATGGTCTTGTCCTCGAGGGTGAGACGGTCGAGCATGCGCAGGTGGCCGATCCAGTTGTCCACCAGGAACAGTTCCTGCCAGATTTCCGGGTTGCTCACGTCGCGATACAGTGCCCAGCGTTCCGCGCCGTTGCGCAACCGCAGGCGGCGCAGCGGCTTGGCGGCGCGGACGAAGTCGCGGGTGCGCTCGGCGGGAATCCGGTACTCGATGGACACCAGGACCGAGCCGCGCTCGGGGTTGAACACGAAGGTCGGCTGGCCCGGCACGCCGCCCGGTGCACGGGCGATGCTGGCGGAGTTCAGCTCCGGCAGGCGCGAGTTGTAGAGCAGTGCCACGGAGATCAGCAGCAGGCACCCGGCGGCGATCAATGCGCCTTGTACGCCCATGGTTTCGGCAAAGTGGCCCCAGAGGAAGGAGCCCGCCGCCAGCCCGCCATAGATCGCGGTCTGGTAGAGCGCCAGGGCCCGCGCCTTGACCCAGTCGGGCACAAGGATCTGCACGGCCGAGTTGTAGGTGGCCACCGCGGCGATCCAGCAGGCGCCGCCCAGCACCAGCGCGGGGAAGATCACCCAGAGGTTGTCGACCCAGCCCAGGGTCAGCATGACCAGCGCCAGGGTGGCGGCGGCGAAGCTGATCAACCGACTGCTGCCGAGCCACTGGCGAGCCTTGCTCACCACGGTGCTGGCGACGATGGCGCCCAGCCCGAGTGCCCCCAGCATGTAGCCGTAGACCGAGGCGCTACCGTCCGGGTTGCGGTGCGCCAGCAGCGGCAGCAGGGCCCAGATGGCGCTGGCCGATAGGCCGAACACCGCCGAGCGCAGCATCACCAGCCGGGTGACACTGGAGTATTGGGTGAAACGCAGCGCGGCGATCACGCCTTCGAAGATGTGTTCTGGCGGCAAGGTGCGTTTGGGTACGTCGCGGCGCCATTGCCAGATCGCCCAGATCAGCGAGGCGTAGCAGATGCAGTTGAACAGGAATACCCAGGAAGCGCCGGTGGCCGACAGCAGCAGACCACCAATGGCCGGCCCGACGGCGCGGGCGACGTTGTAGTTGACGCTGTTGAGCAGCACTGCATCGCCGAGCATGCGCGGTGGTACCTGCTCGTTGACCGCCGCCTGCCAGGCGGGAATGGTGATCGAACTGCCCAGGGACAGCCAGAGGATCGACACGATCAGCATCAGCGGGTCGAGATAGCCCATGAAGGCCAGCACCGTCACCAGTGCGGCACCGGAAAGTTCGACGCTCAAGCCCACCAGCATGATCTTGCGGCGGTCGTGGTTGTCGGCCAGCACGCCGGACATGATCGACAGCAGCACCAGCGGCAATGCCGAGGCGACCTGGATCATCGCAACCATCAGTGGGCTGGCGTGGGCCTCGGTGACCACCCAGGCAGCGGCGACCGACTGCGCCCAGGTGCCCAGGTTGGCGAACAGGTTGCAGATCCAGATGATGCGGAACGCGGCGATGCTGAAGGGGGCGAGTACGCCACTGCGAGGTTCGGCTGGATCGGGCTTGAGGGGGAGGTCGTGCTTGGGTGAAACGGACTGCAGCATGGGGACGCCCTTATTTCAAGTGGTCGGCACGCGTGTGGAACCGGTGCCTGTCCATGCCGGGCAAGTGTAGTGGCTGGGGCCGTATGCGCCATTGATGATGGTCAGGCGTGGCGTTATCGGTGACTTGTGCTGGCAAGCTTCGACAGTGCCGGCAGGGCTTTGTGTTGTTAGTCTGCGTCGGAATTTTCCGCATTGCATTGCCAAATAAGAGCGAAAAGCCGATGAAGCGTCTTTCCACCTGCCTGCTGGCTGGCCTGCTGGTCCTGCCGCAAAGTCTCTGGGCCTGGTCCAATCACACCCTGGGCAGCTACATCGCCCTGCAGCAGTTGCCAGCCGTCGTCCACGCGCCGGACGTCGAGGTCGAGCCGTTGGAGAGCTTCATCAGCCAGCAGCGTGCCGGCCTGGTGAAGCTGCTGGACGAGCAGGAAGCCTATGCGCGCGAACATTTCCGCGAGTATCCGCCGCGTCCGGATGACCTGCGCTTCACCGAAGATGGCCGCGACGATCTGCGCCAGGCCTTCCTCATGGCGCTGCGCCTGAATCCGGAGATCAAACTGGCCACCGCCGTGCAGCCTCCGCCTGGTGGTGAGTTGCCGAATCATGTGGCGTTGCAGCCGGCCGAGGTGCTGGTGTTCCGCAACCTGTCCGGCTGGAACCAGTGGCGCTTCGTGCAGTTGCAGGCTGGCGAAAAGATTCCGGCCATCGACGTGCTGGCCAGCGCCGCCGACGAGCCGGACTTCGGTCACGACATCAACCTGTTCAGCGACAACCCTGGCGAAGCCGGCCAGCGCTACGGCTTCGGCACCCAGCCGTTCGGCGACCCGCGCTACGAGTTCAGCTCCCAGGCGCCGTTCCACATGGGCTTCTACCACGAGGACGCGATCATCTTCACCGGCGCACCGTACCTGGAGCGCAACTGGCCGGAGTGGCGCGCGTACCAGTTCTTCGGCCTGGCCCGTTTTGCCTTCGACAAGGGGCACCCGTACTGGGGCTACCGCTTCCTTGGCTGGGCGATGCACTACATCCAGGACATGACCCAGCCCTATCACTCGACGCCGCTGCCGGGCGAGACCACCGCCAGCATGCTGTGGACGGCGGGCAAGTCCATGGCGGGCTTTGACGCCGACAAGCAGGCGGCGATCCGGCGCGTGGCGGACCGGCATACGGGCGTGGAGCGTTATCAGGTGGACTGGCTGCGCGAGACGCTGCGCCTGGGCGGGCAGTCGCCGTTGCTGAAGGCCTATGCGGATATCAGTACCGACGGCACCTATCCACCGTACTCGACGGAGTACCTGCGTGAGGTGGTAGCGAGTGAATCCCATGCCCATGCGGCGGCGTTCGATGCAGCGATCGGCCATTGGCTGGAAAACGAGAAGGCGCCGGCGGGGGATTTCAGCGCGGGGAACTCACCGGAGCCGTTCCGGCACGATGAGGCGTTGGATGAGCAGATTCTGCAATTGATCCGGCACTTCGGCGCACACAGTCGCAACATTGCGAAGGCGGCCCTGCAGCCGTAAAAGAGGGCTGGCCGTTGCGCCGGGGCTGCGTGGGCCCCGGCGCAACGGCACAAGTCGCTTAGCCGCCGGAGCAGCCGTTGCCCCACACCTGGTATTCGACGGTGTGGCGCTGACCCTGGGTATCTTCGTAGGTCATGCGCGCCGGCACGATGCCGCACTCGTTGGACACGTCGGTGGTCGAGATCACGTGGGCGACGTCCAGTTTCATGTCGTAGGTGTACTGCTCCACGGCCGCGCTTGGCGCCTGGTCGGCGGCGTTCACCTGCTCGGCGAGGGCGAGCGAAGAGAAGCCCAGCATGGCCAGGATGACTACAGCTTTCATGAATTTACCTGCCTTGTTCCCGGTGTCCGGACGTGACGGGTCCGTGACGTTCAGCGGATGGCTGCGTCGGGAATCGTTGGGGTTGATTACGGGTCTTGGGTGGTGTTGCGGCGCGCGCTGTAACAGCACGGAAATAATAGGATTTGCCTGACCTGAGTCATATATCCAGGCGCCAACAAGACTTCGTACTCAGAGGCAACAATCCAGGATTGACGCGGGTTGCAGGGGTGTTCTTGCGGCGGGTCGTCGCAGTTTCGGTCAAGTTTGGGACGTGGTTGCAGGGCGGGTAGGAGCAACTGTCTTAGCCAGGTGAGTCCGGTGCCTGCGCATTCCCCTCACCCCAGCCCTCTCCCCAGGGAGAGGGAGCCGTACGTGCCGGCGGACACCAGGGTTTCATCCTGCACGAATGGTCCCCTCTCCCGCTTGCGGGAGAGGGTTAGGGTGAGGGGCCCTTGATCTTGTTAGGGTGGGCTTCGGTGCGATGGTGACGACTCAATCGCGCAGCGGCGACTGCGGATCGAGCAGTGACGTGCGGATGAAGTGCAGGTAGCTGCACACGCGGCGCAAGGGTGAGGAGTCGAAGTGCGGCGGGCGGCGGTCATCGGTGTTGCGGGTTGCGTGGATCGCGTGTTCCACCGCGGCCAGCGCGCGTTGGCGGTTGCTCTCGCTGGGCTGGATGAACAGCCGGATCAGCGCGCGGCCCAGGGCGCGAATGGCCCGGCGCCAGGGCATGCGCTCGGCGTACCAGGGCTCTTTCGGCAGGGCCTCCTGCTCGCGGCGCAACTCGATGATCGACAGGCCGATCTCCTGCACCTGGAAGGTCCAGCGCAGTAGCCGGCGCTGTACGTCCGGGCGGCCTGTGGATAACCCATACGCCTGGTTCAACAGGTCGCGGGTGCCGCTCTCGAAGCTGGACGACAGGCCCTTCAGCGGATCGCTGATCACCCGTACCACGCGCAGGCGCAGCTCGGCTTCCAGGCGCTCCCACAACCATGGCCGGTTGGGTGGCAGGATGACGATCGCTGCGACCACCGCCATGCCCATGGACAGCAGCATCGCCAGGTATTCGTTGATGAAGGTGTAAGCGTCGTAGCGCGCCAGGTTCGCCGGCAGCGAGGCGATGCAGAACCACACCAGCAGGCCGACGCCGTAGCCGCTCCACTTCGGCCGGGTGATCAGGAAGGCGCCGAGGGCGAACACCGGGGCGAGCACGAAGCACAGCAGCGGGAAGCCGTCGATGTGCGGCAGCACGCGGAAGGTCAGGATGAAGCCCAGCGTGGCGCCCAGCAGCGTGCCGAGGGTCAGTTGCAGCGACAGGCGCTTGGGATTGGGTGAGGCGGAGGAGAGCGCTGCGATCAGTACCGAGGTCAGCGCGAAGGTGGCGCCGCTGAGCCAGGATGTTTCGATCCAGAACACACCGCCGACTATCACCAGCAGCGCGCAACGGAAGCCCGCGACGGCGGCGGCAAGCGCATTCGCCTTGGGCGTGAAGCGCTCCTTCCACTGCTCGCGCTCGTGCTTGTGCGCGGCGAGCGAGGCGTGGGTCTGCGCATAGTTGTGCATGTCGTCGACGAAGCGGAAGAGCAGCTCGGCGGCGGTCTCGAAATCCAACTGGTCGGCCTCCCGCGGGCAGGTGTGGCCGAGGCTGGCGCGTGCTTCGCGGATGCGCGGCATGAGGTGATGCTTGCACAGTTCGAGCTGCACGCTCAGGCGCTCGGCATCCGCTTCGGCGAGTGGCCGGCCGTGCCAGCTGGCGAGCAGTTCGCTGACATCGATCAGGCAGGGCATCAGCACTTCCAGTACATTGCTGGCCTGCCGCTCGCGCAGGCGGTCGAGCAGGCGCTGCAAGGCGTGGAAGCGTGTCGTCAGCTGCATGAACTCGCTGTTCAGCCGCGCCAGGCGGCCACTGCGCAGACGCATGTGCGGGTCTTCGAAGGCAGTGACGTTGCGCAGGCTTTCCAGGCCCACCACTTCGGCGGCAATGCGCGCACTGGCCTGCTCGAAACGCTCGCGCTCCAGCGTTCCATTGAGGCCGGCGCTGGCAAGACCGGCGAAGTCACCGAAGCGGGTGTTCAGCGCATTGCGCAGGGCGGCGGTACTGGTCTGCGGCAGGACGATGGCGCTGACCACGCCGGTGCAGAGAATCCCCAGGGTGATCTCGATCACCCGCCACAGCGCCTGCATGAAGGCGCCTTCGGGATGCAGCGTAGCGGGGATGCCGATCATCACCGCCGTATAGCCGGCCAGCAGACAGGCGTAGGCGCGAAAATCCCGATAACGCGCGGCGCCCGCGGTGCACAGGCCGACCCAGATCGCCACGCAGAGCAGGAACAGTACGCGCTCCTGGGCGAACAGGGCGATGAAGGTGACCATCACCGTGAGCCCGGCCAGGGTGCCGAGGATGCGGTAGAAACTCTTCGCCAGTACCTGGCCGCTCTGCGGCTGCAGCACGATGAAGGCGCTCACCAGCACGGTGTTGGGCTGCGGCAGTTCCAGGCGATAGGCCAGCCACAAGGCCGTGAAGGCGGTGATCAACGTCTTGACGATGAACATCCAGGTGACGCCGTCGGTGTGCGCCCAGTCGGACAGGGCGAAGCGCACCGCGGCGGCCTTGGGCAGGCGCACGGACAGACTGCTCATCAGGCTTATCTCGGCAGGCGGTGGTCGGGCTGGGCCGGGTTTTCAGAACCCTGTAGTTCGAAGGCGGAGCGAAGGGCTGGAAGCACGTTGCACGAAAGGCGGAGCACGGGTGCGAATCCTGGGGTGTCGCGGCAGGCCGCGTTGGGGAGGGCGATTCTAGAAGTGCGTCGGGGGCAGGATAAGCTGACGGATGGGCGAATTATTGTTACCTGAAAGTACAATAATCCCTGCGCCGCACCTGTGCGACAATTCGCCGCCTGTCATGAATCTGTAACAAGGCGTTGCTCGGTCGAGCGCCGTTGCAGAGGCCGCCCGCCGTGGCGCCGGGACAGGCTCTTCAGGAGAAATGATGGACCTGCTGCACAACATGCGTGCTTTCGTCTGTGTCGCCGAGACCGGCAGCTTCACTGCCGCCGCCCAGCGCATGGACCTCACCACCGCCTACGTTTCGCGGACGGTGGCCAAACTCGAAGCGCACCTGCGCACCCGATTGCTGCACCGCACCACCCGCCGCATCGCGCTCACCGAAGCCGGCCAGCGCTACCTGCAGCGCTGCCAGCAGATCCTCGGCTACATCGAGGAGGCCGAGGCCGAGGCGGGCGACGCCCACGCCCGGCCCCACGGCAAGGTGAAGGTGCATGCCATGACCGGTATCGGCCAGCACTACCTGATCCGCGCAATCTCGCAATACTGCGAGATCTATCCGGAGGTCACCTTCGACCTGACGCTGGCCAACCGTATCACCGACATCCTCGACGAGGGCTACGACATCTCCGTGGTCATCGCCCAGGAGCTGCCGGATTCGGGCTTCGTTTCCAAGCGCATCGGCAAGACCTACAGCGTGCTCTGCGCATCCCCCGAGTACGTGGCGCGGCACGGCATGCCCAAGAAGCTCGCAGAGCTCACCGATCACCGCTGCCTGCGCCTGGTGAATTCGGTGATGTCGCTGGACAAGTGGCTGTTCGATGGTCCCGACGGCCAGGAAATGGTCGGCATCAACCATAGCCACTTCCAGGTCAACACCGCTGACGCGATGACCGAAGCGGTACGCGCCGGCATGGGCATCGGTGCGCTGCCGGTGTACTCCGCCGTGCAGGGCCTGAAGGACGGCAGCCTGGTGCGCGTGCTGCCGGACTACAGCCTGTTCCACCTCAACGTCTATGCGCTGTATCCGTCGCGTCAGTACCTCGATGCGAAAATCCGTACCTGGGTGGAGTTCCTCCGTGACTGCGTGCCGGGCATGCTCGAAGAGCACGAGCGGATGATGCTCGACCACCGGACGCGGGTAACCGGCTGACGCGTCATCTCGCAGACTTGAGCTTCTGAATCTTTTCGCGCCCGGCATCTGCCGGGCGCCTCTTTTTGCTTTTTGCGTTCCGCTCTGGCGAACGCTGCTTTGGGAAAAGATGAATTCTCCGAACGCCAACATTTACGTCAGTCTCCCTGCGAGCCTGCCGCCAGGCTCACCTCGCAAGCACAAGAACAAATTGAGGGTGACGCGATGTTTGGAACCATGGGGCGGGCGATGCTCGCCGTCCTGGCGTTGGCCTGCGCTACTGCCACGCAGGCTGCCGATGAACCGCAAACTGCCAATGATCCGACTATCCATGAACCCATAGTGATCAAGTTCGCCCACGTGGTCGCGGAGAACACGCCCAAGGGGCAGGGTGCGCTGATGTTCAAGCGCCTGGCCGAAGAGCGCCTGCCCGGCCGGGTGCGCGTGGAGGTCTACCCGAACTCCTCGCTGTTCGGCGACGGCAAGGAGATGGAAGCACTGCTGCTGGGTGACGTGCAGATGCTCGCGCCGTCTCTGGCCAAGTTCGAGCAGTACACCAAGAAGGTGCAGATATTCGACCTGCCATTCCTCTTCGACGACATCCAGGCTGTCGACAATTTCCAGCGCAGCCCGCAGGGCCAGAGCCTGCTGACCAGCATGCAGGGCAAGGGCATCCTTGGCCTGGCCTATTGGCACAACGGGATGAAGCAGCTGTCGGCCAACCGCTTGTTGCTGGAGCCGGGCGATGCGCGGGGGCTGAAGTTCCGCGTGCAGGCCTCGGATGTGCTCAACGAGCAGTTCCGCACGCTACGTGCCATCTCCCGCAAGATGTCCTTCGCCGAGGTCTACCAGGGCCTGCAGACCGGTGTGGTGAATGGCACCGAGAACACCTGGTCGAACTACGAGAGCCAGAAGGTCAACGAGGTGCAGAAGTACTTCACCGAGTCCAACCATGGGCTGGTGGATTACATGGTGATCACCAACGCGACCTTCTGGAATGGCCTGCCGCGGGACATCCGCGCCCAGCTGCAGAAGATCATGGCCGAGGTCACCGTGCAGGTGAACCTGGAAGCCGAGCGCCTGAACCGTGACGCCCGCCAGCGCATCCTCGCCAGCGGCGGCAGCGAGATCCACACGCTTACCGCGCAGCAGCGCGCCGATTGGCGCGAGGCGATGCAGCCGGTGTGGCAGAAATTCCGCGACAACGTCGGCGCCGATTTTCTCCAGGCCGCCGAAGCCTCCAACCGCCCCCATTGATCCGTCCGGCTCCGCCGGATGGCGGGGCTTTCTGGAGCTTATTCCATGAATCGACTCGTGCGCGTCTGGAACCACTTCGAGGAGGGCGCCATCGCCTTCCTGCTGGCGGCCATGACGCTGGTGACCTTCGTCTACGTGGTGATGACCAACGTCTTCACCCTGTTCTATGACCTGGGCGACCGCGTGCCCTCGCTGCAAGGAGTGTTTTACGCCATCGGTGACGCCATCCTCGGCGTCGCCCAGGACATGTCCTGGAGCAACGCCCTGACCAAGGCGCTGTTCGGCTGGCTGATCTTCTTCGGCATCGCTTATGGCGTGCGCACCGCCGGCCACCTGGGCGTGGATGCGCTGGTGAAGCTGGCGCCGCGTCCGCTGCAGCGGTTCATCGGTGTGCTCGCCTGCCTCTGCTGCCTGGGTTATGCCGGGCTGTTCATGGTCGCGAGCTTCGACTGGGTTAAGACGTTGTTCATCGCCGGCATCGGCGCCGAAGACCTCGACCACTTCGGCATCCTCCAGGCCTACATCGCGGTGATCGTGCCCGTCGGCTTCGGCCTGGTGCTCCTGCGTTACCTGGAAATCCTCGTCAACCTGTTGCGCGGCCGCCAGCTCGGCCTGGGCCTTGCCGACGAGGCTGCGGAGGCCTCGAAACTGGCTGGCGAAGAAGCCGCGGAGAATCGTCCATGACCGTGATGATGCTGTTCCTCCTGCTGTTCGTCTTCATGTTCATCGGCGTGCCCATAGCCATTTCCCTGGGGCTTTCCGGGGCGCTGACGATCCTGCTGTTCAGCCCGGACTCGGTGCGCTCGCTGGCGATCAAGCTGTTCGAGACCTCCGAGGCCTACACGCTGCTGGCGATTCCGTTCTTCCTGCTCTCCGGCGCCTTCATGACCACCGGTGGCGTGGCGCGCCGGCTGATCGATTTCGCCAACGCCTGCGTCGGCCACATCCGTGGCGGCCTGGCGATTGCCGCAGTGCTGGCGTGCATGCTGTTCGCCGCGTTGTCTGGTTCGTCGCCGGCAACGGTGGCGGCGGTGGGTTCGATTGCCGTGGCTGGGATGGTGCGCTCGGGCTACCCGCGCGAGTTCGGCGCCGGGATCATCTGCAATGCCGGGACCCTGGGCATCCTGATCCCGCCGTCGATCGTCATGGTGGTGTACTCCGCCGCCACCGAGACTTCGGTGGGCAAGCTGTTCGTCGCCGGCGTGGTGCCGGGCCTGCTGCTGGGCGTGATCCTGATGGTGGTGATCTACATCGTCGCGCGGGTGAAGAATCTCCCGGCACAACCGCGCGCCAGCCTGCGCGAATGGCTGGCCGCTGCACGCCGTGCCGGCTGGGGGTTGCTGCTGCTGGTGATCATCCTCGGCGGCATCTACTCCGGCCTGTTCACGCCAACCGAGGCGGCGGCGGTGGCGGCGGTCTACTCGGCCTTCGTCGCGCTGTTCGTCTACAAGGACATGCGCCTGCGCGACTGCCCCAAGGTGCTGGTGGAGTCGGGGCGGCTGAGCATCATGCTGATGTTCATCATCGCCAACGCCATGCTCTTCGCCCACGTGCTGACCACCGAGCAGATTCCCCAGCAGATCACCGAGTGGGTGATGCAGGAGGGGCTGACGCCAATCGGCTTCCTGCTGATGGTCAACATCGTGCTGCTGGTAGCCGGCAGCTTCATGGAGCCGTCGGCCATCGTGCTGATCCTGGCGCCGATCTTCTTCCCCATCGCCATGCGCCTGGGGATCGACCCGATCCACCTGGGAATAGTCATGGTGGTGAACATGGAGATCGGCCTGGTGCACCCGCCAGTGGGGCTCAACCTGTTCGTCACCTCGGCGGTCACCGGCCTGCCGCTGGGCTCGACCATCCGCGCCGCGCTGCCGTGGCTGATGATCCTGCTGCTGTTCCTGATCCTGGTGACCTACGTGCCCTACATCTCGCTGGCGCTGCCGCACGCGCTGGGCATGTGACAGGTTGTCGCGGCCCCATGGCAGTAGGAGTTATGGGGCCCATCACTACGACTAAGGATTGGTAAGACCATGGTCGTATGGTTCGGGGAAGGGTGTCGCCGTTACAACTTAGGGCAACAAAAACAACACTCTTCACCGAGGTAAAACGCCATGACAGCGGCATCCGTGTACCCCGTGCGTCCCGAAGTGGCCGCGACCACTCTGACCGACGAGGCCACCTACAAGAAGCTGTACCAGCAGTCGGTGGTCAACCCCGACGGCTTCTGGCGCGAACAGGCCCAGCGCATCGACTGGATCAAGCCGTTCACCAAGGTCAAGCAGACCTCGTTCGACGACCATCACGTCGACATCAAGTGGTTTGCCGACGGCACCCTGAACCTCTCCTACAACTGCCTCGACCGTCACCTGGCCGAGCGCGGCGACCAACTCGCCATCATCTGGGAAGGCGACGATCCTTCCGAGCACAAGGAAATCACCTACCGCGAACTGCACGAGCAGGTCTGCAAGTTCGCCAACGCCCTGCGTGGCCAGGACGTGCACCGTGGCGACGTGGTGACCATCTACATGCCGATGATCCCGGAAGCCGTGGTCGCCATGCTGGCCTGCGCCCGCATCGGTGCGATCCACTCCGTGGTATTCGGCGGCTTCTCCCCCGAAGCACTGGCCGGGCGCATCATCGACTGCCGTTCCAAGGTAGTGATCACCGCCGACGAAGGTCTGCGCGGCGGCAAGAAGACCCCGCTCAAGGCCAACGTCGACGACGCGCTGACCAACCCGGAAACCAACAGCGTGCAGAAGATCATCGTCTGCAAGCGCACCGGTTCGAACATCAAGTGGAACCAGCACCGCGACGTGTGGTTCGAGGACCTGATGAAGGTCGCCGGCACCACCTGCGCGCCGAAGGAAATGGGCGCCGAGGATCCGCTGTTCATCCTCTACACCTCCGGCTCCACCGGCAAACCCAAGGGCGTGCTGCACACCACCGGCGGCTATCTGGTCTACGCCTCGCTGACCCATGAGCGCGTGTTCGACTACCGTCCGGGCGAGGTCTTCTGGTGCACCGCCGACATCGGCTGGGTCACCGGCCACACCTATGTCGTCTACGGCCCGCTGGCCAACGGCGCGACCACCGTGCTGTTCGAGGGTGTGCCGAACTACCCGGACATCTCCCGCGTGGCGAAGATCGTCGACAAGCACAAGGTCAACATCCTCTACACCGCACCGACCGCCATCCGCGCCATGATGGCCGAGGGAAAGGCGGCAGTCGAAGGCGCCGACGGCTCCAGCCTGCGCCTGCTGGGGTCGGTCGGCGAGCCGATCAACCCGGAAGCCTGGCAGTGGTACTACGAGACTGTCGGCCAGTCGCGCTGCCCGATCGTCGACACCTGGTGGCAGACCGAAACGGGTGCCTGCCTGATGACACCGCTGCCGGGCGCCCACGGCCTGAAGCCGGGCTCCGCCGCCAAGCCGTTCTTCGGCGTGGTGCCGGCGCTGGTGGACAACCTGGGCAACATCCTGGAAGGGGCCACCGAGGGCAACCTGGTGATCCTCGATTCCTGGCCGGGCCAGGCGCGTACCCTCTACGGCGACCACGACCGCTACGTGGACACCTACTTCAAGACCTTCAAGGGCATGTACTTCACAGGCGACGGTGCTCGTCGCGACGAGGACGGCTATTACTGGATCACCGGTCGCGTCGATGACGTGCTGAACGTCTCCGGCCACCGCATGGGCACCGCCGAGATCGAGAGCGCGCTGGTCGCCCACCCGAAAGTCGCCGAAGCCGCGGTGGTTGGCGTACCGCACGACATCAAGGGACAAGGCATCTATGTCTACGTCACCCTGAATGCCGGCGAGGAATCCAGCGAGCAATTGCGCCAGGAGCTCAAGGCCTGGGTACGCAAGGAGATCGGCCCGATCGCTACCCCGGACGTGATCCAGTGGGCGCCCGGCCTGCCGAAGACCCGCTCGGGCAAGATCATGCGCCGCATACTGCGCAAGATCGCCACGGCCGAGTACGACACCCTGGGAGATATCTCCACCCTGGCCGATCCAGGTGTGGTACAGCACCTGATCGACACGCACCAGGCCATGCGCGCGGCCTGATCTGCCAGCCGATGAAAACGCCCCGCTTGCCGGGGCGTTTTCATTTCTGCGTTTTGGCTTTTCGTAGGAGCGAGCTTGCTCGCGAACGCATGACGCCGAGCCAATCCGGTTCGCGCGCCAGCTCGCTCCTACAGTGTGCTTCCTGCCCACCGGTAACATTTCCCTGCAACAAAATGAGGCGTCAGGAAACAATTCGCACAGCTTGGGAGTGTCTTTTCTGTCAGTGCGGAATGAGTCAATATCGCGCACCCCGCGCAGTGTCAGGGTATGGGTGTTTATGGCCCAATAACTGCAAGTAAATTAGGTTTTACTCCCCGCTTTAAGATCACGTAAAATCCGCGCCGTCAAGCCGCCGGGGCTCTGTCTCCGGCGCTTCTATAATTAGTTGTCGCATTGAAGAAATAACCGCTTCGGGGCTGTCGCTAGAATGCCGCTCACCCCGGTAGGCGCGCTTTTCACAAGAATCGCGCCGGCAATGCGCAGACGAACAATAACCTTCACTTCTGCACGGGCAGCCTGGGCCAACCCCTTTCTCCTGCCAATCGAAGTCCTACCCTCGAAGGAGTTACTGATGAAGAAGTTTGCACTTCTCGGTGCGCTGGCCCTGTCCGCGCTTTCCCTGGTTGCCCACGCTGACGACAAGCCGGTCCGCATCGGCATCGAAGCCGGTTATCCGCCTTTCTCCTTCAAGACGCCCGATGGCAAGCTCGCCGGTTTCGACGTGGATATCGGCAACGCCCTGTGCGAAGAGATGAAGGTCAAGTGCACCTGGGTCGAGCAGGAGTTCGATGGCCTGATCCCGGCGCTGAAGGTTCGCAAGATCGACGCCATCCTCTCGTCGATGACCATCACCGACGAGCGCAAGAAGTCCGTCGACTTCACCAACAAGTACTACCACACCCCTGCGCGCTTCGTGATGAAGGCAGGCGTGACCCTGAATGACCCGCTGGTCGACCTGAAGGGCAAGAAGGTCGGTGTGCTGCGCGCCTCCACCCACGACCGCTACGCCACCGACGTCCTGGCCCCGGCCGGCATCGAAGTGGTGCGCTACAACTCGCAGAACGAAGCCAACATGGACCTGGTCTCCGGCCGCATCGACGCGACCATGGCCGACTCGGTCAACCTCGACGACGGCTTCCTGAAAACCGACGCCGGCAAGGGCTACGCCTTCGTAGGTCCGGAATACAACGATCCGAAGTACTTCGGTGGTGGCGCCGGCATCGCCGTGCGCAAGGGCGATACCGCCCTGGCCGAGAAATTCAACGCGGCCATCGCCGGCATCCGTGCCAACGGCAAGTACAAGGAAGTACAGGACAAGTACTTCAAGTTCGACGTCTACGGCGAGAACTGATCCACGTCCGGAAGTGGCGCAAACCCAGGCCTGACCCTGAAGTTTGTGCCACTTTTTTATTGGGGGTGAGCCTGCAATGGCGCTCGCCCTGAGCGTCCGTGTCGTTGCGGGCGGCGTCCGGTTTCATGAGGTAGGAAATTATGCTCAATGGCTACGGAGCCACCATCGTCGATGGTGCCTGGCTGACGCTTCAGCTCTCCCTGCTGTCGATGGCGCTGGCGATCGCGCTGGGTCTGCTCGGTGCGGCCATCCGCCTGTCGCCGGTGAAATGGCTGGCCTGGTGCGGCGACCTCTATTCCACCGTGATCCGCGGCGTACCGGACCTGGTGCTGATCCTGCTGATCTTCTACGGCGGCCAGGCCGCGGTGAACTGGGTCGCGCCGATGGTCGGCTATGACGACTACATCGACCTCAACCCGTTCGCCTCCGGTGTCGGCACCCTGGGCTTCATCTTCGGCGCGTACCTCTCCGAGACCTTCCGTGGCGCCTTCATGGCCATCCCGAAAGGGCAGGGCGAGGCCGGCTTCGCCTACGGCATGAGCGGGCTTCAGGTGTTCTTCCGCATTCAGGTACCGCAGATGATCCGCCTGGCCATTCCGGGCTTCACCAACAACTGGCTGGTGCTGGTCAAGGCCACCGCGCTGATCTCCGTGGTCGGCCTGCAGGACATGATGTTCAAGGCGAAGCAGGCCTCGGACGCCACCCGCGAACCCTTCACCTACTTCCTCGCCGTGGCGGCGTTGTACCTGGTGGTCACCAGCGTTTCCCTGGTGCTGCTGCGCATGCTCGAACGCCGCTATTCGGTCGGCGTGAAAGTTGCCGAGCTTTGAGTCAGAGGACGCCATCGTGATATTCGACTTCTCCGTCATCTGGGACAGCCTGCCGCTCTACTTCAGTGGCCTGCTGGTGACCCTCAAGCTGCTGGCGATCTCGCTGTTCTTCGGCCTCGTGGCGGCGGTGCCGCTGGCGCTGATGCGCTGCTCGAAGAACCCGGCGGTGAACCTGCCCGCGTGGCTCTACACCTACGTGATCCGCGGCACCCCGATGCTGGTGCAGCTGTTCCTCATCTACTACGGTCTGGCGCAGTTCGAGTTCGTGCGTGAAAGCGCGATGTGGCCGCTGTTGTCCAACGCCACCTTCTGCGCCTGCGCCGCGTTCGCCATCAACACCAGCGCCTACACCGCCGAGATCCTCGCCGGCAGCATTCGCGCCACGCCGCATGGCGAAATCGAAGCGGCCAAGGCCATGGGCATGTCGCGCCTGAAGATGTATCGCCGCATCCTGCTGCCCTCGGCGCTGCGCCGCGCGCTGCCGCAGTACAGCAACGAAGTGATCATGATGCTGCAGACCACCAGCCTGGCGTCCATCGTCACCCTGGTGGATATCACCGGCGCCGCGCGCACCGTGTACTCGCAGTACTACCTGCCGTTCGAGGCGTTCATCACCGCCGGCATCTTCTACCTGATCATGACCTTCACCCTGGTGCGCCTGTTCAAGCTGGCCGAGCGCCGCTGGCTGGCCTATCTCGCGCCGCGCAAGCACTGAGGAAACGACTGTGGAACGTATCGATCATCCGCTACCGTGGAGCAGCCTGGGCAGTGAGCGCCGCCTGAGCGTGTTCCGCTACGGCAAGGGCCCGCGCAAGGTCTATATCCAGTCCAGCCTGCACGCCGACGAGTTGCCGGGCATGCGCACTGCCTGGGAACTCAAGCAGCGCCTGGCCGACCTCGAGTCGCGCGGGCAACTGAACTGCGTTGTCGAACTGGTGCCGGTAGCCAACCCCATCGGCCTGGGCCAGACCCTGCAGGCCAGCCACCTGGGCCGTTTCGAGTTCGCCAGCGGGAAGAACTTCAACCGCGATTTCGTCGAGCTGAGCGCTCTGGTTGCCGAGCGTGTCGGCGAAAAGCTGGGCGCTGACGAAGCCGCCAACGTCGAGCTGATCCGCCAGGCCATGCGCGACGGCCTCGACGCGCTGCCGCCGGCCTCGTCCGAGCTGCAGGGCATGCAGCGCATCCTGCTGCGCCACGCCTGTGATGCCGAGGTCGTACTCGACCTGCACTGCGACTTCGATGCCGTCATCCATGTCTACGCGATCCCGCAGCACTGGCCGCGCTGGAAGTCCCTGGCCGCGCGCCTGAAGGCCGGCGTGGCGCTGCTCGCCGAAGACTCCGGTGGCAGTTCCTTTGATGAATCCTGCTCGCTGCCCTGGCTGCGCCTGGCGCAAGCATTCCCGCAGGCGGCGATTCCGCTGGCGTGCCTGGCGACCACCGTCGAGCTGGGCGGCGTAGGCGATACCCGCGTCGACCAGGCGCAGGACAATTGCGAAGCCATCCTCGGCTTCCTGGCCGAGCAGGGCCTGATCGCCGGCGACTGGCCGGCGGCCCCGGCCGAGTGCTGCGAAGGCATGCCCTTCGAAGGTACCGAATACCTCTACGCGCCCCACGTCGGTGTCGTGAGCTACCTGCGCAAGGCGGGGGAGTGGGTGGAGAAGGGCGACGCGCTGTTCGAAGTGGTCGACCCGCTGAACGACAAGGTCAGCACTGTACGTGCCGGAACCTCCGGCGTGCTGTTCGCCATCGAGCGTGGGCGCTATGCCCAGCCAGGGCTTTGGCTGGCCAAGGTGGCCGGGCGTGAGCCGTTCCGCAAGGGCCGGCTGATCAACGACTGAATTCGAGAACCGACACCATGTACAAACTTGAAATCCAGGACCTGCACAAGCGCTATGGCACCCACGAAGTGCTCAAGGGCGTCTCCATGGCGGCCAAGGCAGGCGACGTGATCAGCATCATCGGCTCCTCCGGCTCGGGCAAGAGCACCTTCCTGCGCTGCATCAACCTGCTGGAGCAGCCCCACGCCGGCAAGATCCTGCTCAACGGCGAAGAGCTCAAGCTCACCCCGAACAAGGACGGTGCGCTCAAGGCCGCCGACGCCAAGCAGCTGCAGCGCATGCGCTCGCGCCTGTCGATGGTGTTCCAGCACTTCAACCTGTGGTCGCACATGAGCGCCCTGGAGAACGTCATCGAAGCGCCGGTCCATGTGCTCGGCGTGTCGAAGAAAGAGGCGCTGGAGAAGGCCGAGCACTACCTGGCGAAAGTCGGCGTGGCGCACCGCAAGGATGCCTATCCCGCACACATGTCCGGCGGCGAGCAGCAGCGCGTGGCGATTGCCCGTGCCCTTGCGGTCGAGCCGGAAGTGATGCTGTTCGACGAGCCGACCTCGGCGCTCGACCCCGAGCTGGTTGGCGAAGTGCTGAAGGTCATGCAGGACCTGGCGCAGGAAGGCCGCACCATGGTGGTGGTGACTCATGAGATGGGCTTCGCCCGCGAGGTCTCCAACCAGCTGGTGTTCCTGCACAAGGGCCTGGTGGAAGAGACGGGCTGCCCGAGGGAAGTCCTCGCCAATCCGCAATCGGAACGGCTCAAGCAGTTCCTTTCCGGCAGCTTGAAGTAAGCTGTCTGTTATTCGCACCGTTGGGTGAACCTGCCGCATGACCGCACAACGCATCGGATTCCTGCTCTGGCCGCACACGCGGGCGCTGACCCTCGCGCTGGCCGAGGAGGCCCTGCGGGTCGCCCGCCGGCTGCACCCTGAAGCGCTCTACGAACCAGTGTTCATGAGTGCCGAACCGGTGGCCGAAGCGGACGGCTGGCGCCTGCCGGGGCAGTCCTGGAACGGTGTGCTGGAACAGTGCCAGCGTATTTTCCTGGTCGCTGACGAGATTCCCCAGACGGTCTCCGCGCCGCTGGGCGCCGTGCTCAAGCAGCTGTCGCGCAGTGGCGTGAGCATCGGCGCGCTGTCCGCCGGCATCTACCCGCTGGCGCAGCTGGGCCTGCTCGATGGTTACCGCGCCGCCGTGCACTGGCGCTGGCACGACGACTTCACCGAGCGTTACCCGAAGGTCATCGCCACCAATCACCTGTTCGAGTGGGATCGCGACCGCCTGAGCGCCTGCGGCGGCATGGCGGTGCTCGACCTGCTGCTGGCCGTGCTGTCCCGCGACCACGGTGCGGAACTGGCAGGCGCGGTTTCCGAAGAGCTGGTGGTGGAGCGCATCCGCGAAGGCTCCGAGCGCCAGCGTATCCCGCTGAAGAACCGCCTCGGCTCCAGCCACCCGAAGCTCACCCAGGCGGTGCTGCTGATGGAGGCGAACATCGAGGAGCCGCTGACTACCGACGAGATCGCCCAGCACGTGTGCGTCTCGCGCCGCCAGCTGGAGCGCATCTTCAAGCAGTACCTGACCCGCGTGCCCAGCCAGTACTACCTGGAGCTGCGCCTGAACCGCGCGCGGCAGATGCTCATGCAGACCAGCAAGTCGATCATCCAGATCGGCTTGTCCTGCGGCTTCTCCAGCGGCCCGCACTTCTCCAGCGCCTACCGCAACTTCTTCGGCGTGACCCCGCGCGAAGACCGCAACCAGCGCCGCGGCCAGGGCGCCGCCGAAGCCGCTCCGGTGGTCGCCGAGCGCGGTTGACGGCTCATTCTGTAGCGCCGTAGGGCGAATAACCTGGAACAGGTTATCCGCCGTTCCGGGCACGGCGGATAACGCTGGCGCGTTATGCGCCCTACGACTCTCTCGCCGGATACGTTGGCGTCATGCGGTTCGCGAGCAAGCTCGCTCCTACAGAATTACCCTCTCTGTCTTATTCCTGACCGTTCGTTCGCCGTGCGAACAAATTCCACGCCCTCTTGTACCCGCAGCAGTCCGCAAGCCTTACACTGCGCCTTCCCGACGCTTTCTGTCGCATTTCCGTAAGCCTCGGCAATTCGCGGGTTGGCGCTATAACAAGTTGTCGCATGGCGGCAATGCCGGCCCGTTGTTCGTCCCTACAATCCATCCATCGATAGCCGCCTCAACCAGGCAGGAGAACACCGATGTCCGCTCCGCAAGCTCAGGTCCAACGCTCCGACTTCGACCAGGTCATGGTTCCCAACTACTCGCCGGCTGCCTTCATTCCGGTGCGTGGCCAGGGTTCCCGAGTCTGGGATCAGAGCGGTCGAGAGCTGGTGGACTTCGCCGGCGGCATCGCAGTCAGTTCCTTGGGGCACACCCATCCGGCGCTGATGCAGGCGCTGACCGAGCAGGCCGGCAAGATCTGGCACGTCTCCAACGTCTTCACCAACGAGCCGGCCCTGCGCCTGGCCAAGAAGCTGATCGATGCCACCTTCGCCGAGCGCGTGTTCTTCGCCAACTCCGGCGCCGAGGCCAACGAGGCCGCGCTGAAACTGGCACGCCGCTATGCCCATGACGTATATGGCCCCGAGAAGTACGAGATCATCTCGATGGTCAACAGCTTCCATGGGCGCACCCTGTTCACCGTCAACGTCGGCGGCCAGGCCAAGTATTCCGACGGTTTCGGCCCGAAGGTCGAAGGCATCACCCACATTCCGTTCAACGACCTGGAAGCCCTCAAGGCAGCCATCTCCGACAAGACCTGCGCCGTGATCATCGAGCCGGTGCAGGGCGAGAGCGGCGTGCTGCCGGCCGACAAGGCGTACCTGGAAGGCGTGCGCAAGCTGTGCGACGAGAACAACGCGCTGCTGATCTTCGATGAAGTGCAGAGCGGCTTCGGTCGTATCGGCTACCTCTACGCCCACCAGTACTACGGCGTGAACCCGGACATCCTCTCCAGCGCCAAGGGCCTGGGCGGCGGCTTCCCGATCGGCGCCATGCTGACCACCGCGAAGATCGCCGAGCACCTAGTCGTCGGCACCCACGGCACCACCTACGGCGGCAACCCGCTGGCGTGTGCGGTCGCTGGCGCCGCCTTCGACGTGATCAACACCCCGGAAGTGCTCGAAGGCGTGAAAGCCAAGCACGAACGCTTCAAGGTCCGCCTGGAGAAGATCGCCGCCGAGTACGGCATCTTCACCCAGGTGCGCGGCATGGGCATGCTGATCGGCGCGGTGCTCAACGACGCCTTCAAGGGCAAGGCCAAGGACGTGCTCAACGCCGCCGAGAAGGAAGGCGTGATGGTCCTGCAGGCCGGCCCGGACGTGGTGCGTTTCGCGCCCAGCCTGGTGATCCCGGACGCCGACATCGACGAAGGCCTGGATCGCCTCGAGCGCGCCATCGCCAAGCTGACCCGCGGCTGATCCCCCGGCTACGCTGAAGCGGCGGGGCACGCGCCTCGCCGCCTGACCGGCCGGGTCGTCCCGGCTGGTGCTTTCGAATGCCCTGATGAGTGCGGCACGGGTTGTGTCGCGCCTGCCAATCACGAATTTTGTCTGGTTAGAGGAGTGACGCCATGCTGGTGATGCGCCCCGCCCAAGTGGCCGACCTGCAGCAAGTGCAGCGTCTCGCCGCGGACAGCCCGGTCGGCGTCACGTCGCTGCCGGACGACGCGGAACGCCTGCGCGAGAAGATCCTTGCCTCGGAGGCCTCGTTCGCCGCCGAAGTGAGCTTCAACGGTGAAGAGAGCTATTTCTTCGTGCTCGAGGACACCGACACCGGCCGGCTGGTCGGCTGCTCGGCCATCGTCGCCTCGGCCGGTTTCTCCGAACCGTTCTACAGCTTCCGCAACGAGACCTTCGTGCACGCCTCCCGCGAGCTGAAGATTCACAACAAGATTCATGTTCTCTCGCTCTGCCACGACCTGACCGGCAACAGCCTGTTGACCAGTTTCTACGTCGAGCGCGAGCTGGTGAACACGCCGATCGCCGAGCTCAACTCCCGCGGCCGCCTGCTGTTCATGGCCAGCCACCCGGAGCGCTTCGCCGACGCGGTGGTGGTGGAGATCGTCGGCTACAGCGACGAGCAGGGCCAGTCGCCGTTCTGGAACGCCATCGGGCGCAACTTCTTCGACCTCGACTACACCGAGGCCGAGAAGCTCTCGGGGCTGAAGAGCCGCACCTTCCTCGCCGAACTGATGCCGCATTACCCGATCTACGTGCCGCTGCTGCCGGATGACGCGCAGGAGGCCATGGGCCAGGTGCATCCGCGCGCGCAGATCACCTTCGACATTCTGATGCGCGACGGCTTCGAATCCGACAACTACGTCGACATCTTCGACGGCGGCCCGGCGCTGCACGCGCGCACCTCGGGTATCCGTTCCATCGCCCAGAGTCGCCAGGTGCCGGTGCGCATCGGCGAGGGCGGCAAGGGCAATCGCGGTTACCTGGTGACCAACGGCCAGTTGCAGGATTTCCGCGCCATCGTTGTCGAACTCGATTGGGTACCGGGCAAGCCCGTGACTCTGAACCAGCAAGCCGCCGAAGCCCTGGGCATCGGCGAGGGCGCCAGCGTGCGCCTGGTTGCGATCTGAGGGGAGAGAGCATGATCGTCCGTCCCGTAACCAGCGCCGACCTGCCGGCTCTTTTCGATCTGGCGCGCAGCACCGGCACTGGCCTGACCACACTGCCGGCCAACGAGCAGCGTCTGCAGCACCGCGTGAACTGGGCCGAAAAAGCCTTCCGCGGTGAGGCCGAGCGCGCCGACGCCGACTACCTGTTCGTCCTCGAAAACGATGACGGCAAGGTGGTGGGGATTTCCGCCGTCGCCGGTGCTGTCGGCCTGCGCGAGCCCTGGTACAACTACCGCGTCGGCCTGACCGTCAGCGCCTCGCAAGAGCTGGGTATCCACCGCGAAATTCCCACGCTGTTCCTGGCCAACGACCTCACCGGCCAGTCCGAGCTGTGCTCGCTGTTCCTGCATGCCGACCACCGCGCCGGCCTGAACGGTCGTCTGCTGTCCAAGGCGCGCTTCCTGTTCATCGCCGAGTTCCGCGAGCTGTTCGGCGACAAGGTGATTGCCGAGATGCGCGGCATGTCCGACGCGGCTGGCCGTTCGCCGTTCTGGGAAAGCCTGGGCCGGCACTTCTTCAAGATGGAGTTCAGCCAGGCCGATTACCTGACCGGCGTGGGCAACAAGGCCTTCATCGCCGAGCTGATGCCCAAGTTCCCGCTCTACAGCTGCTTCCTCTCCGAGGATGCGCGTGAAGTGATCGGCCGTGTCCACCCGGACACCGAGCCGGCGCTGGCCATGCTCAAGGCCGAGGGCTTCAGCTACCAGGGCTACGTCGACATCTTCGATGCCGGCCCCGCCATCGAGGCGCCGACCGAGAAGATCCGCGCCATCGCCGACAGCCAGAACCTGGTGCTGGCCATCGGCACGCCGGGCGATGACGCCGAGCCCTTCCTGATCCACAACCGCAAGCGCGAGGAGTGCCGCATCACCGCCGCGCCCGCGCGCCTGGCCGCTGGTTCGCTGGTGGTCGATGCGCAGACTGCCAAGCGCCTGCGCCTGTCCGCCGGGGCCTCGGTCCGCGCGGTGCCTCTCTCCGGAAAACGCAACTGACGCCGCCCGGCGTCAGGGGAGCCTGATGATGAATACCCACTACATTGCCGGCCAGTGGCTGGCAGGCGAAGGCGAGCCGCTGGAATCGCTCTGCCCGGTCAGCCAGGCCGTTGTCTGGTCCGGCCGTGCTGCCTCCGAGCAGCAGGTCGCCGCTGCTGTCGCTGCCGCACGCAACGCCTTCCCGGCCTGGGCGCGCCGCCCGGTGGAAGAGCGCATCGCCGTGCTGGAGCGCTTCGCTGCTACGCTGAAAGGCCGTTCCGAGGAACTGGCCCGCGCCATCGGCGAGGAAACCGGCAAGCCGTTGTGGGAAGCTGCCACCGAAGTGACCAGCATGGTCAACAAGGTCGCCATCTCGGTCCAGGCCTTCCGTGAGCGCACCGGCGAGAAAAGCGGCCCGCTGGCCGACGCGACCGCCGTGCTGCGCCACAAGCCGCACGGCGTGGTTGCCGTGTTCGGCCCGTACAACTTCCCCGGCCACCTGCCCAACGGCCATATCGTGCCGGCGCTGCTGGCAGGCAACGCCGTGGTGTTCAAGCCCAGTGAGCTGACTCCGAAAGTGGCCGAGCTGACCCTGCAGGCCTGGGTCGAGGCGGGCATTCCCGCTGGCGTGATCAACCTGGTCCAGGGCGCCCGCGATACCGGCGTGGCGCTGGCAAGCAACGACGACATCGACGGCCTGTTCTTCACCGGCTCCAGCCGCACCGGCAACCTGCTGCACAGCCAGTTCGGCGGTCGCCCGCAGAAGATCCTCGCGCTGGAGATGGGCGGCAACAACCCGCTGGTGGTCGACGAAGTGAAAGACGTCGACGCCGCCGTCTACACCATCATCCAGTCCGCCTTCATTTCCGCCGGCCAGCGCTGCACCTGTGCCCGCCGCCTGCTGGTGCCGCAGGGGGCCTGGGGCGACGCGCTGCTGGAGCGCCTGGTCGCCGTGGCCTCGACCATCAAGGTCGGCCGCTTCGACGAGCAGCCGGCGCCCTTCATGGGGTCGGTGATTTCCCTTGCCGCCGCCGAGCATCTGATCAAGGCCCAGGACAATCTGCTGGCCAAGGGCGCCAAGTCGCTGCTGGCGATGACCCAGCCGCTGGCTACCGCCGCGCTGCTGACCCCCGGCATCCTCGATGTGACTGCCGTGGCCGAGCGACCGGACGAGGAGTTCTTCGGCCCGCTGCTGCAGGTGATCCGCTACGCCGACTTCGACGCCGCCGTGCGCGAAGCCAACGCCACCCAGTACGGTCTGGCTGCCGGCTTGCTGTCGGACTCGCGCGAGCGCTACGAGGACTTCCTCATCGAGAGCCGCGCCGGCATCGTCAACTGGAACAAACAGCTGACCGGCGCGGCCAGCAGCGCGCCATTCGGCGGCATCGGCGCCTCCGGTAACCACCGCCCGAGCGCCTACTACGCAGCCGACTACTGCGCGTACCCGGTCGCCTCGCTGGAGAGCGACAGCCTGAGCCTGCCTGCAACCCTGACTCCGGGAGTGAGCCTGTGATGACCGCCTATGAAATGAACTTTGACGGTCTGGTCGGACCGACGCACAACTACGGCGGCCTGTCCTACGGCAACGTCGCTTCGCAGAGCAACAGCCAGGCGGCGTCCAACCCGCGCGAAGCGGCGAAGCAGGGCCTGTCGAAGATGAAGGCGCTGATGGAACTGGGCTTCAAGCAGGGCGTGTTCGCCCCGCAAGAGCGCCCGGCGGTTGCGTCCCTGCGCGCCCTGGGTTTCTCCGGTACTGATGCGGACGTCATCGCCAAGGCTGCCAAGGAGGCCATGCCGCTGCTGGCCGCGGTCAGCTCGGCGTCCTGCATGTGGACGGCCAACGCCGCCACCGTCAGTCCCAGTGCCGACACCGCCGATGGTCGCGTGCACTTCACTGCGGCCAACCTGAACTGCAAGTTCCATCGTTCCATCGAGCATCCGCAGACCAGCCGCATCCTCGCGGCGATGTTCAACGACGAGCAGCGCTTCGCCCACCACGCCGCATTGCCGGCGGTCGCCCAGTTCGGCGACGAGGGCGCGGCCAACCACACGCGCTTCTGCAAGTCATACGGCGAAGCCGGCGTGGAGTTCTTCGTGTTCGGCCGCAGCGCTTTCGACAGCCGCTTCCCGGCGCCGCAGCGCTACCCGGCGCGGCAGACCCTGGAAGCCTGCCAGGCGGTGGCCCGCCTGCACGGCCTGGGCGACGACGGCGTGGTGTACGCCCAGCAGAACCCGGCGGTGATCGACCAGGGCGTGTTCCATAACGATGTGATTGCCGTGGGCAACGGCGAAGTGCTGTTCCACCACGAAGACGCCTTCCTCGACACCGAGCGCGTCCTCGCCGAACTGCACGACAAGCTGGGCCGCCGTGGCGGCCGCTTCCGCGCCGTGTGCGTGCCGCGCGACCAGGTCACGGTCGAGGACGCGGTGAAGTCCTACCTGTTCAACAGCCAGCTGCTCACCCGCGCCGACGGTAACATGCTGCTGATCGTCCCGGAGGAGTGCCGCAAGAACGAGCGCGTGTGGAACTACCTGTCGCGCCTGACGGCCGAGGACGGCCCGATCCGCGAGGTGAAGGTGTTCGACCTCAAGCAGAGCATGCAGAACGGCGGCGGCCCCGCTTGCCTGCGCCTGCGCGTGGCGCTGAACGACACCGAACTGGCGGCGGTCAATCCCGGCGTGATCATGACCCCGACCCTGCACGACACCCTGGTCACCTGGGTCGACAAGCACTACCGCGATCGCCTGGCCGAGTCCGATCTGGCCGACCCGCAACTGCTGGTCGAGTGCCGGACGGCGTTGGATGAATTGAGCCAGATCCTTAAACTGGGCTCGGTTTATCCGTTCCAGCAGAACTGACGACCCGCCCACTGCCTGCCTGCGCTTGCTCATGCAGCGTTAGGAACAGGCTCAAGATGCTCATTTACAGCGCGTAAACTGCGCTCTTTCGCCTGTTCTTGCCTGGCCTGAGCTACGCTCGGCGAGGTATTGAACGGGTCAGGTGAACGACATGACCGAAAGCCTTCCGCTGATTCTCGAAGACAACCAGGGCGAACGCCGCGAGACCCACACCGCGCGCCTGGCCATCCGCCTGGAAGGGCGCGAGCTGTGGCTGGAAGCCGACGGCAAGGGCGGCCTGGTGATCTACGCCGACTCCCATGAGGACGATGCCGAGATCCCGCTGCTGGTGGTGCGCCCGCAGGCGGTGAACCAGTTGGGCCTGAGCCTGGAGCTGGAAGCCGCCGAAGTCCACGAACATGGTCCAGACTGTGGATGTGACCACCACCACTGACCGCGGAGTCCACGGCCGGCCAGGCCGCAGGACATGATGGAGGCGTCCGCATGCTAGCCCTGGGCAAACTGCTCGAACTGACCCTCGCCGGCCGTGAGCCGACGGAAAAGATTCAGCTCACCGCAGACGGCACCCGTTTGCACTGGCTGGCCGAAGGCGCCCTTGAAATTACTCCGCCGGTGGCGCGGGACAATGGCCGCGACCTGCTGCTCTCGGCCGGTATCCATGGCAATGAGACCGCGCCCATCGAGCTGCTCGACCGCCTGGTGCACCGCATCGCCCGCGGCGAGCTGAAGCCGTCGGCGCGAGTGCTGTTCCTGCTCGGCAACCCCGAGGCCATGCGCCGTGGCGAGCGCTACCTGGAACAGGACATCAACCGCCTGTTCTGCGGTCGCCATGAAGAGGGCAGCGGCAACGAGGCCCTGCGCGCAGCCGAGCTCGAGCGCCTGGCCGCCGCGTTCTTCGCCCGCGAAGGCCGCCCGCGCCTGCACTACGACCTGCACACCGCGATCCGCGGCTCGAAGATCGAGCAGTTCGCGCTCTACCCCTGGGCCAGCGGCCGCGAACATTCCCGCGAGGAGCTGGCGCGCCTGCGCAGCGCCGGCATCGACGCCGTGCTGTTGCAGAGCAAGCCGGGCATTACCTTCAGCGCCTACACCTACAGCCACCTGGGCGCCGAGGCCTTTACCCTGGAGCTGGGCAAGGCACGGCCGTTCGGGCAGAACCAGGCGGTGAACCTGGATCGCCTGGAAGCCATGCTCGAAGCCGTGATCAGCGGCCAGGAGGCAGACGGTGCGCAGATCGACGGCCTGCAGCTGTTCGCCGTTTCCCGCGAAGTGATCAAGCACAGCGACCACTTCCGCCTGCACCTGGACGACGCGGTGGACAACTTCACCGAGCTGGACCATGGCTTCCTGTTGGCCGAGGACATCGGCGGAACGCGCTGGATCGTGGAAGAGCAGGGTGCACGAATCATCTTCCCCAATCCGCGGGTGAAGAACGGCCTGCGCGCCGGCATCCTGGTCGTTCCCACCGAGCTCTGATCTCCCCGGCGCGCGCCCATCGCGCGCCTTGTTTCCCCACTGGCGAGCGCTTAGCATCGGCTCTTTGTGCCTGATGCCCGAGGAGCCTTGCCATGTCCATCATCGACCTTCGCAGCGACACCGTGACCCTGCCCACCGCCGGCATGCGCGAGGCGATGGCACGGGCCGAGCTGGGCGATGACGTCTACGGCGAAGACCCGACGGTCAATCGCCTGGAAGCGACCCTGGCCGAGCGCCTGGGATTCGCTGCCGCGCTGTTCGTCCCCACCGGCACCATGAGCAACCTGCTCGGCCTGATGGCCCATTGCGGCCGCGGCGACGAATACATCGTCGGCCAGCAGGCGCACACCTATAAATATGAAGGTGGCGGCGCCGCCGTGCTGGGCTCGATCCAGCCGCAGCCCATCGATGGCGAAGCCGATGGTTCGCTGGATCTGACCAAGGTCGAGGCAGCGATCAAACAGGACGATTTCCACTTCGCCCGCACCCGCCTGCTGGCGCTGGAAAACACCATGCAGGGCAAGGTCCTGCCGCTGACCTACCTGGCGGCTGCGCGCGAAATGACCCGCCGTCGCGGCCTGGCGCTGCACCTCGACGGCGCGCGCCTGTACAACGCGGCGGTGAAGCTGGGCGTGGACGCCCGTGAGATCACCCGCCACTTCGACTCCGTTTCGGTCTGCCTGTCCAAGGGCCTGGGTGCGCCGGTGGGCTCGGTGCTCTGCGGCGATGCCGAGCTGATCGGCCGCGCGCGCCGCCTGCGCAAGATGGTCGGTGGTGGCATGCGCCAGGCCGGCGGCCTGGCAGCGGCTGCAATTTACGCGCTGGACCATCAGGTCGAGCGCCTGGCCGATGACCATGCCAATGCCGAAGCGCTGGGCCGTGGCCTCGCTGAGCTGGGCTACAGCATCGAGCCGGTACAGACCAACATGGTCTACGTTGGCATCGGCGAGCAGGCCGGCGTGCTGGGCGAGCACCTGGCCGAGCGCGGCATCCGCGTCAGCCCGGCAGCGCGCCTGCGCCTGGTCACCCACCTCGATGTGAAAAGCACCGATATCCCGCGTATCGTCGAAGCTTTTGCCGCCTTTCGTCGTTCCTGACAGAAATTATTGCGCGATAGGGGTTAACTATCGCGCAAAGACACTACAACCTTGATGCGGGGCCGATATAATGCGGCCCTTTGCCGGCGATTCGTGGCCGCATTTTTCCGTGGAAGAACCTATGAAAAGCGCTGAAATCCGTGAAGCCTTCCTCCGCTTCTTCGAAGAGAAGGGGCACACCCGCGTAGCGTCCAGCTCGCTGATCCCCGCGAACGACCCGACCCTGCTGTTCACCAACGCAGGCATGAACCAGTTCAAGGACTGCTTCCTGGGCCTGGAAAAGCGCGCCTACACCCGCGCCACCACCAGCCAGAAGTGCGTGCGTGCCGGCGGCAAGCACAACGACCTGGAAAACGTCGGCTACACCGCGCGCCACCACACCTTCTTCGAAATGCTGGGAAACTTCAGCTTCGGCGACTATTTCAAGCGCGATGCCATTACCTATGCCTGGGAATTCCTCACCTCGGACAAGTGGCTGAACCTGCCCAAGGACAAGCTCTGGGTCACCGTCTACGCCACCGATGACGAGGCCTACGATATCTGGACCAAGGAAGTCGGCATTCCGGCCGAGCGCATGGTCCGTATCGGCGACAACAAGGGCGCGCCATACGCCTCCGACAACTTCTGGGCGATGGGCGACACCGGTCCGTGCGGCCCCTGCACCGAGATCTTCTTCGACCACGGCGCCGACATCTGGGGCGGCCCGCCCGGCTCGCCGGAAGAAGATGGCGACCGCTACATCGAGATCTGGAACAACGTCTTCATGCAGTTCAACCGCACCGCGGACGGCGTCATGCACGCGCTGCCGGCGCCGAGCGTGGACACTGGCATGGGCCTGGAACGCATCAGCGCCGTGCTGCAGCACGTCCACTCGAACTACGAGATCGACCTGTTCCAGAGCCTGCTGAAGGCGTCGGCCGACGCCATCGGCTGCGCCAACGACGACGCCCCGTCGCTGAAAGTGGTGGCCGACCACATCCGTTCCTGCGGCTTCCTGATCGCCGACGGCGTACTGCCGTCCAACGAAGGCCGTGGCTATGTGCTGCGCCGCATCATCCGTCGCGCCTGCCGCCACGGTAACAAGCTGGGCGCCAAGGGCACCTTCTTCCACAAGATCGTGGCCGCGCTGGTCGGCGAGATGGGCGAAGCCTTCCCCGAGCTCAAGCAGCAGCAGGCGCACATCGAGCGCGTGCTGAAGACCGAGGAAGAACAGTTCGCCAAGACTCTGGAGCAGGGCCTGAAGATCCTCGAGCAGGACCTGTCCGAGCTCAAGGGCAGCGTCATCCCCGGTAACGTGGTGTTCAAGCTGTACGACACTTACGGCTTCCCGGTGGACCTGACCAACGACATCGCCCGCGAGCGCAGCCTGACCCTCGACGAGGAAGGCTTCGAGCGCGAGATGGAGGCCCAGCGCGAGCGTGCCCGCTCCGCCAGCGCCTTCGGCATGGACTACAACAGCCTGGTGAAAGTCGACGGCGACACCCGCTTCCTCGGCTACCAGGGCGTTTCCGGTGCCGGCCAGATCATCGCCCTGTTCAAGGACGGCAAGGCCGTCGAGCAACTGAACGAAGGCGAGGAGGGCGTCGTCGTCCTCGACCAGACCCCGTTCTACGCCGAGTCCGGCGGCCAGGTCGGTGACAGCGGCTACCTGCAGGGTGCCGGCGTGCGCTTCGACGTGCGCGACACCACCAAGGCCGGCGGCGCGCACCTGCACCACGGTGTGGTTGCCCAGGGCAGCCTGAGCGTTGGCGCGGCTGTCAAAGCCGAAGTCGACGCCTCCGTGCGCCAGGCCACTGCGCTGAATCACTCCGCTACCCACCTGCTGCACGCCGCGCTGCGCCAGGTGCTGGGCGATCACGTCCAGCAGAAAGGCTCGCTGGTCGACAGCCAGCGCCTGCGCTTCGACTTCAGCCACTTCGAGGCGATCAAGCCCGAGCAGCTGAAACAGCTGGAAGACATCGTCAACACCGAGATCCGCAAGAACTCCGAGGTGGAGACCGAAGAGACCGACATCGAATCCGCCAAGAACAAGGGCGCCATGGCGCTGTTCGGCGAGAAGTACGGTGATCAGGTGCGCGTGCTGAGCATGGGTGGCAGCTTCTCCGTCGAACTGTGCGGCGGCACCCACGTGTCCCGTACCGGCGACATCGGCCTGTTCAAGATCACCAGCGAAGGCGGTGTGGCCTCCGGCGTGCGCCGTATCGAAGCGGTCACCGGCGCTGCTGCGCTGGCTTACCTGAATGGCGCCGAAGAGCAACTCAAGGAAGCGGCCGGCCTGGTCAAGGGCAGCCGCGACAACCTGCTGGACAAGCTGTCCGGCCTGATCGAGCGCAACCGTCAGCTGGAAAAGGAGCTGGAGCAGCTCAAGGCCAAGGCCGCCAGCGCAGCCGGTGACGACCTGGCGGGTTCCGCCGTGGACGTCGGTGGCGTGAAGGTGCTGTCCTCGCGTCTCGACGGCCTCGATGGCAAGGCGCTGCTGGCGCTGGTCGACCAACTGAAGAACAAGCTGGGCAGCGGTGTGATCCTGCTGGGCGGCGTGTTCGAAGAGAAGGTCGTACTGGTCGCCGGCGTGACCCAGGACCTGACCGCCAAGCTCAAGGCTGGCGATCTGATGAAGCAGGCCGCTGCGGCCGTGGGCGGGAAGGGCGGTGGTCGCCCGGACATGGCCCAGGGCGGTGGCGTGGATGCCGGCAAGCTGGACGAAGCGCTGGCGCTGGCAGTGACATTTGTCGAACAGGGCCTCTAAAGGCCCTGAAATACGGGGCCCGCAGCGCGTCCGGCGGGCCTTGGCAGCATGCGGTGATGCATGTTTAATGGGCGCCCTTCAGGAATCAGGCGGCTTTTGAAATGGCTTTGATCGTACAGAAGTTTGGAGGGACCTCCGTCGGCACCGTCGAGAGAATCGAGCAGGTAGCCGAGAAGGTGAAGAAATTCCGTGAAGCGGGCGACGACATCGTCGTAGTGGTGTCCGCCATGAGCGGCGAGACCAACCGCCTGATTGGTCTGGCCAAACAGATCATGGATCAGCCGATCCCGCGCGAGCTGGACGTCATGGTCTCCACCGGCGAGCAGGTGACCATCGCCCTGCTGAGCATGGCGCTGATGAAGCGTGGCGTGCCGGCGGTGTCCTACACCGGTAACCAGGTTCGTATCCTGACCGACAGTTCCCACACCAAGGCGCGTATCCTGAGCATCGACGATGCGAACATTCGCGCAGATCTGAAGGCTGGCCGCGTGGTCGTGGTCGCCGGCTTCCAGGGTGTGGACGAGCACGGCAATATCACCACCCTCGGCCGTGGCGGTTCCGACACCACGGGCGTGGCCCTGGCGGCGGCGCTGAAGGCCGATGAGTGCCAGATCTACACCGACGTCGATGGCGTCTACACCACCGACCCGCGCGTCGTGCCGCAGGCCCGCCGCCTGGACAAGATCACCTTCGAAGAGATGCTGGAAATGGCCAGCCTCGGTTCCAAGGTGCTGCAGATCCGTTCGGTGGAATTCGCCGGCAAGTACAACGTCCCGCTGCGCGTGCTGCACAGCTTCCAGGAGGGTCCGGGCACCCTCATTACCCTTGATGAAGAGGAATCCATGGAACAGCCGATCATCTCCGGCATCGCCTTCAACCGCGACGAAGCCAAGCTGACCATCCGTGGCGTACCGGATACCCCCGGCGTTGCTTTCAAGATTCTCGGCCCGATCAGTGCCGCCAATGTAGAAGTCGACATGATCGTGCAGAATGTCGCGCACGATAACACCACCGACTTCACCTTCACCGTGCACCGCAACGACTACCAGGCCGCTCTGGAAATCCTCAAGCAGACCGCCGCCAGCATCGGTGCGCGCGAAGCCACCGGCGACACCAACATCGCCAAGGTTTCCATCGTCGGCGTCGGCATGCGTTCCCACGCCGGTGTGGCCAGCCGCATGTTCGAAGCCCTGGCCAAGGAGACCATTAATATCCAGATGATCTCCACCTCGGAAATCAAGGTTTCCGTGGTCATCGAAGAGAAGTACCTCGAGTTGGCGGTCCGTGCCCTGCACACCGCTTTCGAACTCGACGCCCCGGCCCGACAGGGCGAGTAAGGCGAGAACTACCGAAAGGCGCGGCTACCCCGCGCCTTTTGTCGTTTTTGACTGTCTGACAGGAACTTTCTTTCCGGCAGGACTGGTCAATACTTGGGTGAAGGATTCGTGCACTTGATCTATACGAATCTGCCACCATTTCTTTTTTTGCAGACTGCTTATCCCGTAACACGTAAGGAGAAAGGAATGCTGATTCTGACTCGCCGGGTCGGAGAGACCCTGATGGTCGGTGATGACGTCACCGTGACTGTACTGGGCGTCAAAGGAAATCAGGTGCGTATCGGTGTGAATGCGCCGAAGGAAGTTGCTGTGCACCGTGAGGAAATCTACCAGCGCATCCAGAAAGAGAAAGACCAAGAACCAAACCATTAATTTTTCTAAAATTTTTCTTTGCAAACGGGGAAAACATGGATATCATGCGCCCCGTGTTGCGGAGAGGTGGCCGAGTGGCCGAAGGCGCTCCCCTGCTAAGGGAGTACACCTCAAAAGGGTGTCGGGGGTTCGAATCCCCCCCTCTCCGCCATTGCATCCTCTGGTGCGATGGTTTGTCAGGTAACGTAAGTTACTGAAAAGATTGAAAAATCTTGTTGACGAATCAGAAAAATCGCTCTAGAATTTGCGCCCTCATCAGCGCACTCATAGCTCAGCTGGATAGAGTACTCGGCTACGAACCGAGCGGTCGGAGGTTCGAATCCTCCTGAGTGCGCCATATACGAGGCAACGCGAAAGCGGGGCTTCAGTGGCGAAAGGGCTGAAAGGCCATTAGCTGCAACCAGTTGGTGAATCTGGTTAAACTTTACCAACGACGCACTCATAGCTCAGCTGGATAGAGTACTCGGCTACGAACCGAGCGGTCGGAGGTTCGAATCCTCCTGAGTGCGCCATATACCGGAAGGGCCTGCAGAAATGCAGGCCCTTTTTCTTTGCTCTCGAAAAAGTCTTCGCAGCGTGCTCAGCGCTTTGCCTTGCCCGTCACGCAGCCGTCCTCGTCGAATGTCACGGTACGCGCGCCGTGCCTCTTGTTCGCGTCATAGTGATAGCGCAGCGTCTCGTTGTGCTGGCTGACCTTATCCGGCTTTCCGAACGCGCTCTCGACGTCGCTGCGGGTCATGCCTGTCTTGATCCTGCCTTCGATGATCGCCTTGCGCCGCGCGCTGCCAGTAACGCGGTTGCCGCAACCGTTCTGCTGCTCTCCCACGATAACCAGTGAGTGATCTTCGAGTTCCCCGCCTTTGCCCTTGCTGCGTGCAGGAGCCTTCTGTGGTGCCGGCGCTTTTACTGCGGCCATGGGAACTGGCTCGCCCGAGCCGGGTGTTTGATTACTGGCTTCCTGGATTTCCTGCTGCCGTTCGGTTGGGCAGCCATACTGACTGAACAGCACGCTGCCATCGGCTGCGGTGCAGCGGAACACAGAGGCCGCTTGGCTGGTCGGTACTTGTGAAATCAGGAGCAAATAGAGCAGGGCAGACAGGCGCATGGTTCCTCCATGATGGCGGGCCTGCCTGCAGACTAGGAGTGGAATTTGTCAGTCGGAGCCGGGTGTCCTGTGGGAGCTTTCGGGCGTCGAACCGGGCAGTGATTCGGCAGTGAACTTTCACCTGCAAGCGATTGTTCTAGCCGCCATTTTGTAACGCGCAATACACCCCGGAGTGTTATCATTTCCCGCATCTGCCCTCGATGGGCGCATGGGACACCACCATGGACTTACCCAGTAGTTACTCAGAACCCCGATTGCGTACACACGACCTGATGTATTGATCCCCTCTGGCCCGTTCTGCCACTGGGGGTGGAGCGTGCTATGACCGAAGTAGAAGCCAAGAAGCCGCAGGAAAGCCTGCAGGACCGCCTCAACCAGGTGGTCGACCTGCTGCACAAGCACAAGCTGGTGGAAGACCTGACGCACCGTCAGGAAGGCCAGCATCAAGACCTCGTCGAAAACCTCGTGCACCGCCAGAACCTTGCCGAATTGCAGCGCAAGATGGACGAGTTGCACCCGGCCGACATCGCCCACATCCTCGAATCGCTGCCGCTGGATGACCGTCTGACGGTCTGGCAACTGGTCAAGGCCGAGCGCGACGGCGACATCCTCCTCGAAGTATCCGACTCCGTGCGGGAAACCCTGATCGCCGACATGGACGATCACGAGATTCTCGCCGCGGCTCGGGACATGGACGCCGACGAACTCGCCGACCTTGCGCCGGAATTGCCGCGCGATGTGGTCCACGAGCTGATGGAAACCCTCGATGCGCAGCAGCGCGAGCGCGTGCGCTCGGCACTGTCCTACGAGGAAGACCAGGTCGGCGCGCTGATGGACTTCGAGATGGTCACCATCCGCGACGATGTCAGCCTGGAAGTGGTATTGCGCTACCTGCGCCGCCTGAAGGAGCTGCCGGGCCATACCGACAAGCTCTTCGTGGTCGATTATGACGGCGTGCTCAAGGGCGTGCTGCCGATCAAGCGCCTGCTGGTGAACGATCCGGACAAGGACGTGGCGGAAGTCATGGCCACCGACCCTGTGACTTTCAGCCCTGATGAGGACGGCTATGACGCCGCCCAGGCGTTCGAGCGTTACGACCTGATTTCCGCCCCCGTGGTGGACAAGAACGGCAAGCTCATCGGCCGTCTGACCATCGACGAGATGGTCGACCTGATCCGTGAGGAAAGCGAAAGCGAAGTCCTGAACATGGCCGGTCTGCGTGAAGAGGAAGATATCTTCGCCTCGGTCTGGAAGTCGGTCGGTAACCGCTGGGCCTGGCTGGCCACCAATCTGGTCACCGCCTTCATCGCCTCGCGGGTGATCGGCCTCTTCGAAGGCTCCATCGAGAAGCTGGTGGCACTCGCGGCGCTGATGCCCATCGTGGCCGGCATCGGCGGCAATTCCGGCAACCAGACCATCACCATGATCGTCCGCGCCATGGCTCTGGACCAGATCCAGACCAGCAGCGCCAACCGCCTGCTGCGCAAGGAGCTGGGCGTAGCGTTGGTGAACGGCCTGGTGTGGGGTGGGGTGATCGGCCTGGTCGCCTTCTACCTCTACGGCAACTGGGAGCTGGGCGCCGTCATGACCGGCGCCATGACGCTGAACCTGTTGCTTGCTGCATTGATGGGGGTGCTGATTCCGATGACGCTGCTGCGCCTGGGGCGCGATCCCGCGATGGGCTCCAGCGTGATGATTACCGCCATGACCGACAGCGGCGGCTTCTTCATCTTCCTCGGGTTGGCCACGCTGTTCCTGATGTAGTGCCCGCCCCGCCGAAAAGGCCGCCCGCGAGGCGGCTTTTTTGTGTCCGTCATGCGGATTTGGAGGGCACGAAAGCACGGGCATGAAAAAGCCGGCTCAAGGCCGGCTGTTTCGGTTATCGCGAACGAATCAGGCTTCGTTCTGCGCCATCTCGGCATCGTGCGCGATGAGGGCGATCAAAGCGTTCTGCTGACGATGGGTCAGCTGGCGGAAACGCTGCAGCAGTTCGCGTTCGTGCAGGCTGAGTTCCGGGCTGTCCAGGCGGATGCCCAGGTTGTCCTGCAGGGCACCTTCCTGCAGCAGGCTCTGTTCGAGACGCGCGATGATCTCGGAGTTCATGCTGCGGTGGTGGCTGCGGGCGACGTCGGCGATACGCTCACGCATGCCTTCGGGCAGGCGTACGACGAATTTGTCAGCGGTACGGCTGGAGTAGGTGGGGGTTGCCTGTTTCAATGGGCGCATACTTTAAACCTGTAAGTCAGGGAGGCCGATGCCATGGGTCAGCGTTCGTTCAGGCCCTTTGACAGCGATTTCCAATGGCCGTTCAGCGCGTCGTCAAAGCTTTTGTGAAAATATCCAATAACTTGACGTCAAACCTTCGGCATATTGTGTCTTGGGTGAAGGCTAAATGCCAGCACCAATCGTCCGAAATGAGACCGCCTAGGCAGACCCTTCTTTAGATGGGAGTTAAGGGGAAAGCTGGCGATGTGCCCATATCCGTCAGCGTAGTCGATATGTCGTCCGTGGCTGCCTGCCGTTGGGCGGCCCGATACTCCCGCTTCGACGCAGGCTTTCATGATGGCACAGCGCCCGGCGGCGAGTCAGCGGATGCCCGCTTCAGGGGGCTTTCATCACGAGTTTCACTGGTATCCCACAAGGCTCGGCGTATTATCCGGCCCGCGGATCAGAATTGAAGTAGCGCCGAGCCGCCGGTGCACCGAGAGTCTTATGAGCCCAGGTAGACTGATTTTCCTGATGGGCCCTTCGGGATCCGGCAAGGACAGCGTATTGCAGGCTGCCAGCGTTCCCCTGGCCGCAATGGATTGCCGGATCGTCCGGCGCGTCATCACGCGTTCCGCGGAAGCGCGTGGCGAGGAAGCGCTTTCGGTGAGCGTCGAGGAGTTCAGCCGCCTGGAGCGTTCCGGTGCTTTCGCCATGAGCTGGCGTGCCAATGGCCTGCACTACGGAATTCCCCGCGAGATCGATGACTGGCTTGCCGCCGGTCACGACGTGCTGGTCAATGGTTCACGCAAATACCTGCCCGAAGCCCGCCGTCGCTATCCACAGCTGATCGCGGTGCTGCTGAAGGTCGACACCGGTGTGCTGCGCCAGCGCCTGCTCAAGCGTGGGCGGGAGACGCCGACGGAAATCGAGGAGCGCCTGGCGCGCAATGCGCACTTCGCCGATGGCCTGCCGGGCCCGCTGGTGGAGTTGGACAACTCGGTGTCCCTGGAGGTGACGGTCGGCCATCTGCTGGACCTGCTCGCCCCGCCGGATGCCCAGGCCAGCTGAGGTCAGTCCAGGCTCAGCGACAGGCTGACACCGTGGGGCGCAAAGCCCATCGCTGCGTAGAAGCGGTGTGCCATTTCCCGGTCCTGGTGGCTGGAGAGCGCCAGCTTGTAGCACTTCCAGTCCCGCGCCCACTCCACGGCTCGGCCGATCAGCGCCTGGCCGATACCCTGGCCGCGCGCACGGCTGTCCACCACCATGTCTTCGAGAATTGCCGAGCGGGCGAAGCCATGGGCGATGTGTTCGATCAGGTGCAGGGTGCAGGTGCCCAGCAAGGCTCCATCACGCTCGGCGATGAGTGTCACTCGTGACGGTAGCTGGTTGCCCAGGGCCAGCGCGAGCAGCGCGGTGTCGGGCAGCGGGTCGCGGGTTCCCAGTTGCTGCAGTAGCGGAGCGAGGGCCGCAGCGTCCTCGACCGTGGCGACGCGTACATCGAAGGTGGCGAAGGGGGAGTCGGGCAGGGCGCCGTCTACTGAGGTCATGGTGATTCTCCGGCTGACGGCAAAATTATGGACCGCGCCGGTGGCGGTGGCATGACAAATCGCTTGTCGGTGGTTAACATGCCGACCCGATTGTCCCGGTAGCTCAATTGGATAGAGCGTCCCCCTCCTAAGGGGAAGGTTGGAGGTTCGACCCCTCTCCGGGACACCATTCAGATCGGCAGCGATTCTGTCATCCGCTAAGTACCTACGCAGCGAGCATGCCCGAGCGTCCTGCTCATCTCGCTGCGGTATGTATCGCCAGATAAGAGAGTGATCTCTAATCGCTGAGCGAATGCCGCCTGGCATCTGCAAGCTCGGCCAGCGGCACCCACGCAGCTTGGGTTTCCAGCAAACTGGTGGTGTGCCCAATCGCACTCTACTGCGCTACGTGTGTACGGCTGTTCTCGCTGAATTTCTTGTCGCGTAGTCTGAGTATTTTGGCTTCGAAGAACTTGTAGACCAAGGCTGAGACTAGGAAGGTGAGGAATATGAATGCCAAAAATAGGGCGATGCAGGACAGGCCATCTGTCGCCGGAACTTTGAATTTCATTAGCAACATCAGGACTGGCAGATTGGCCAGATAGGCGGAATAAGACCATCTGGATATCCTTTCGGTGACGAAGGAAATATCCCATCGTGTTTTACTGGCCATCCCCAGCAAGATGAATCCCACTCCCCCGAGCGATGCCATTGTGAAAATGCTCGAACGTATCGCATAGCTTTCATTCAGGCTGTTGTCTGGCCAAGAGGCTACGTAGCCGCATGCGAGAAACAGAACGGAAAGCCCCACTGCCAGCCGGAAAACCGCTGCCTGCTCCTTATAGCGTTTCATGAGAAGTGCCGCGAGTACGCCGAACATAATCGAGTCGAGTCGGAAGAAGGTGATCTTTCTCAGGCCTTCGTCCATTGTCGGATTGTTCAGGAATAGCGCAAGAAGCCGTAGTGACGTACTGGCGAGTATTACCAATACGGCAGTTCTCAGCATCGCCTTTTCTGCCGTGGCCCCGAAATACATGAAGACTGCGATCAGCAACGGGCTCAACAAATAAAATATTTCCTCGACAGCCAGGCTCCATGCCTCACCGAAAAAGGGTGGATGCTGCCAGGCCAGACTTTGGGTGAAAGTGAGGTAATAGAAAATGTTGGGTAGTTCGGCAGGGCGAATCGAATGCGCCAATGCAATGTTGATGATGAGAAAAAGCAGGTAGTTCGGTAGTGTTCTCAGCCATCGCCGCGTCCAGAATAGAGGTACCCAGGATGCGGCAGAGCGAGACTCTTCGGCCGAGCGCAGAATGATACCGGGCGGCCGCAAAAACTGAGTGCAACACCCGACCATTTCGGTAAGGTGTTGCCCCATGTCCTATCACGAACTCAGCGCCACAGAGCGCGTCACGATCCA
>NZ_MACM02000165.1:0-176284 GCF_001675465.2 Pseudomonas sp. AU12215 | reverse complement strand
CTTCCGATCTAAGCCGGAATTTCCCCGGGCACGGSGAGCCGATAAAGCGTCCGCTTGCCGACTTTCAAGTACGCAGCCAATTCATCGAGCGTGAAAATCACCTGTAGGTGCGCTTTCATCTCACCCTCTCCAATCGCGTCGCTTTGCGGTTCCGGCCAAGGAAATCCTTGCAAGACTTTGCAAGACATTGCGCTCACCAGGACAAACTTCAAGAGTCAATGTACAGCGATCTCCCGCCCCATTGATGCAGGTCAACTGCTCAGGCAAGGCGCAGCGGGGCGGCCTGATCAGGCCATGGACAGCGCCTGGCTCGTCAGCCTGCGTGTGCCACAGGCGCCTCGATCAAACTGAATCGCCCCTAGTTTCGCAGACACCTCCAAGCCTCATAATGAGGCCCATCAGGAGGTGCCATGAGCAACCAGCGTTACCCCGAAGAATTCAAGATCGAAGCGGTCAAGCACATCACTGAGCGCGGCTTGCGTGTTGCCGATGTGGCAGAGCGTCTAGGTGTGTCGCGTTCCAGAGTCGGGCCGAAACACTTCCGTTGCCCCAGACAGCGTAGTTCAACAGTATCCGTCCGGCCAACACACCTTCCCGACACCGCCGCCGAAGGCCATGGCCCATCAAGCGGATTTTCCATGCCCCCTCAGCGCCGTACCTACAGCAAATCTTTCAAGGCCCAGGTCATTCAGGAGTGTTCTGAACCCGGTGCCTCCATCGCAAACATCGCCTTGGGCTACAGCCTCAATGCCAACCTCGTCCACAAATGGATTCGGCTGCATACCCAGAAAACCACGGCTATCCAGCCAGCGTTCATCCCGTTGCCTTCTCAAATGCTCGGCGCGGGATCGCATGCTCAAGTGCGCTGCTGCGATCATGAGTTTGATCCAGTCGGCCCGTAATAATGGGCACGATCCGTATGCCTATCTCAAGGATGTGCTGACACGGTTGCCGACGCAGCGGGCGAGTGAGATTGCAGAGCTGCTGCCGCATAGGTGGCATCCGGCATAGTCGCGCAAGACGGTTTGCCCGCACGCTTACGTTCAACAGCTCAAGCACCGTCCGCCCTTCGCGGGATCGTTGCCGCCAGAGCCACACGCCGAACTTTTCCACCTTGTCGTCGCCGGCCTGCGGTCAGTCAGGCAAGCCCAGGTGCTCGTTTTCCTGCTTGATCGCGTGGTCTCGGATCGCGTGCACCCGGGAAACGGCATCCACGAACTGCCACCATCTCTTAGCTTGGCGGGGTCAAGCCAGCCGGGATGCCCGGACGGTTACGCTGGTCCGCGCCCTGTTGCAGCACCAAGGTCGGCCGCAGTGATGAAGCGGGTCTTGATGCCGCACTGCGCCGCCCGATAGCGCAGTGCGATGGCCAGATGCGTCTTGCCGACTCCCAAGGGGCCTATATCGCCTTGGCACGGCTCCGGGCAGTTTCGGGGAGGCTGCACGCAGTGCGCGACAAGATGTATCGCAGCCGAACTGCGGTGTATTCTGCAATCAGCCTAGGGCCGCGCGTATCCGCTGCTTCCAGTCGAACACCCGGGCATGGTTGGCCCCAGGTGAGCTTTCTTTCGGGTGATGCACAGAGTGCAAAGGCTCACAGAAGCCCGTCATAGTGCGCGGCCAGCGCAACGAACCTTTCACTGTCTGCCTCAGGAACTTGTCGATGCATTTCTCGGCTTCAACACCTGCTTTGAAGCCCATGATCCGCGTTGACATGGTCTTCCGGTTGTCTGAGGTATCTATTTCTAGAAGATAGCGTTGTTCGCCGTTTCGCAGCTTGAACCTTGCCAGCAGATAACAGCGTGATTTTTCGTGATCGATCATGTGGTAGCTGCAACGTGGAACGGGCGGCAGAGGCTTCACCTCCAGTGCTACCAACGCAATTCCAGACTCTTGAGTGATTTGTTCAAGAATCTCTCGGAGCAGCGAGAAGCGATCTGCAAGCCGTTCATGCTCGTCCCCATCACCCTCTCCCTCACCCAGTTGTTGGAATTCTCCTGACGCTATGCTGCCCTCGCTCACAGGATCAGCCACGCCGAAGAGTTGACTTTCTCTGCTCGGGCATTGCTCGTCGTCGACCTTCTTGCCATGAGCGTTGGCACGCTCCCCGTTGTAGGCGATCTTGGTGCGCAGCTGAGCATCAAACGTGACTCCCTCAACGGGCAGGTGAATCAACCTCTGCTCCTTGGCAGCAGTCGGCTCTTCGTCAGTATCCACCTCCAGCTCCTTGCCTCCCGATGGCACGGATACACAGCCTGTGCTATCTCCCCTGACGGGTAACTTGAGAGCAGGATGGTGGAAAAAAATATCACCGCGATGGCTAAACCGGAGCCCCTGAAGCTTTTCGATCTCCCAGACCAGCAATTCGTTGCTTTCCGGATCAAAGGGGCCTCGCACATCCATGGTGGTACCCACGAGGGAAGGGGGTGCCATGAAGTCGAACTGCCACCTGGCATACGCCGACTCTTGCGGTACCCGCTCTTGCCTTTGATTGAGGCTTTGCCAGATTGACTCGAAGGATCGCTTCACATCCTGATTCAGCAGCAGCCAACTGAAATGGTCTCTGTATCCCTTGATTTTGAGAAGCTGACTTGGCGCACCTGTCTTCGGGGGCGTATGGATATGAACAACATCGCCCTCTCTGTAGACCGTGAAGGCCATGTCCAAGCCATTCGGTGCGAAGGCTGCACGGACGATGAAGGCAGCGTGGAAGAACATTTTTCGCGCCAGCTCGAATTTCGGCAGCCAGACGGTCAGACCATTGACCTCGAACACAAAGCATCGCTGTCCAGATATCTCAGGATTTGCAGCAAGCCTTCTGGCCAGACGTGGGCACTCACCCAACTGCCGTTCCCGCCAGGTATCTATTGCAGGAAGCACCACCGTCTTCTTGAAACCACTGGGACGATAAGGAGCCCCTTCTTCGCCAAGAAACTCGCGACCAACGGCCAAGACACACGACATCTCCTGTGCGAACCGCTGCAACTGCAACTTACCGTTACGCTCAAAGAGAGCCGCCAAGCGCCACTCGGCCGCCGAAGTCGGGGCCCTGAAAAAATTTCCAACGGCCAGCAACCTGGATCCGTTCGGGATCTGACGAAATACTGTCCTATTCAATCCAACTTCCTACCAATCGAATGAATTCAGTGGTCAGAGGTGCCATCTTGCTCTTTTCTAACCCACAACGCTTTTCCAGCTCCCAGCGCCTGGACGTTATGCCAGTCTGTACATCCTCCAGCATTGCTGCAGTCAGGCGACGGATCTGATATTCCCCGACAGACTCGGCATAGCGATCCAGGAAAGTGCGGCACAGGGGCAGTTGAGCGAGATGATGCTCGACTGATGCCCGATGGGGTAGCTGCTGCAGGAACCAGTTGCGACTCCTGCGCGGAAGGCTCCGGTCTTCTTCGCTGTCTCTGCCAATTCGGATCAGCAGGCGTACCAGCTTTCTGTCCCGCGCTTGCCAGTCAACATGGCTGTTGTTGCCCTGTCGGCGCGGTCTGGCCTGATTCTCAGCCATCAGCCAGCTTCGGTCATGACGATAGAGCCAGGCGTAACATGCCTCTCCTCCGTTTTGCCTGGCTGCCTTGGCGCCACCGTGGTTATCCAGTGCTTGCAGCCAAACGGCTCGGTATTGCTGCTTTTGCTCAAATTCAGCGGGGAGCAGCTGCACTGACCGGTCGGAGGCAGGGTCGACCTGGCGAATCTTCGCCTCGCTGATCAGCTCGCCAGCATGCTGGCCAGGGCGCAGGCTGGTCCAGACGATCAGATGCTGCAGCGCACTGAATCCCTTGCGATGCTTCCTGAATATCGCCAACAGCCAGGGCGGAGGCTCTCCGGATGTCAGCAGACCGTTCGCAGCAAGCCAATCCCTGCGATGGGATGCCAGAATCTTCTCCCAGATGACTTCAGCCCTGATCTGACGGCCGCGTCTGGCGCCGCACTCTGTTGCCAGGTGCCGGTACAGGTTGGTCCAGCGTCCGTAGCCAGGCGATTGCACCTCTTCGAGCGCCAGCAGCTGCATAGCAGCCTTGGCGAGCCTGATAGCCTCCTCGCCCGCAGGACTCACGTGAAGATCAGGTGGAAGAAACAGTGGGGAGGCTGGATGAAACTCGTGCCGCTGCGCTCGACGGAACGGGATAGGTGAGTTCAGGAGCTGACAGCCATGCTCGGGACAGGCATCTATCCCTTGAATCTGCCAGCTACGCCGCCAGTAGGGTTCACCGTAGCGCGCAGCCATATCTTCAAAGCAGATCGGGCAGTAACGCAGCCAATCGGGCCACTTGACCAAGGCCGTCGAGGCCCCAGACAGACCAATCGTCGGCCGGTCGGGAGCAAGCATGGCCTGAAAAAGATCGGTACGGCGCTCCGGCGGAATGAAAGGGGCATAGAGCGGGAACAGCGTGTGATTCAGGATCATGCCTTCCGCATCCAAGCCCGTGTTGTTCGCCAACGCAGTCAGGTGTGTAGGCAGATCGGTAATCGCGGCAACCTTGCTGTCACCGAAAAGCATGTGCAGCAAGGTCTTGTGGTTGCCTATCCCCAGATGTACCCGGCACCGGGCAATACCGCTGTAAAGCAGTTCGTCCGGGTAGAGCCTGGGGAAGTACATTTCAGCTCGCTCTCAGCAGAGGCCGCAGATCGAGGATCAAGCCGGCCTGCTTGAATCTGTCATAGGCCTCGCTTTCAGGCCCATCGGCATAACGTCGGCGCAGATCCTCCTCGGATAGGCACCCCCACTCCGTCCGCTTAACTCTGGAAATGCCGGGCCTCTTGGGAGCGTCCTGCGCGAGGTAGGCCGTGGCCTTGTGAATCAGGGCCGCCAGCGGGATGTCCGGATTCTCCGCCAACAATTCATCGGCCATGGGAATGGCGATGTCCCTCGGGATTTCCATACCTTCGAGCAGGGCGGCCAGCCGCTTTGCCTTGTCATCTGCCGGAGGGGCCGGCGGTTTAGGTTGGGGGACGCTATCCAGAGAGCGAGTCAGGGCCAGCAACCGTCCCTCGATCTCTGGCATCAGCAGGTCGTCATATTTGGCGATCAGCTCGGGCCTACCGCTCCGCAAGGCCGCTAGCATCGGATGGACCGGTTTGAACTCGTCCTCGAAAACCCTGCGCAGCAACAGCGGCTTGATGCACTCGACACCTGTCACTATCGCCCGGATCTGCGCCAGCGCGAACAGCTTGATGATGATGTCCATGACCCCTTGGGTGAGGTCGTACATCGTAGCCTCCAGTTCATCATCCAGCGGCGCCGCATTTCGCAGCCACTGATACTTCCAGAGCCGCTTCAACAGACGCTTCCAATGCTCGTCCCGAGGCAACCTATCCCAGCGGATGCTGCCCAACCCGGAGACCCGCCGAGCAGCCCGGAACGTGCGCTGGAAGAACTTGCTGGCCCGGTGGGTGCCGACCTGAATGATCGGAACACCGATGGTGTTCACCAGCGACACGAAGAAATTGTGCATTTTTTCGGCACCACCGGAGCGTGCCTCGTTGAGGTTCTGAACCTCGTCGATGATCAGCACTCCGAGCGCGTGCAGATTGGCTACCTGGCACATGGATGCCAGCAGACGTTTGGTACCCAGCTTCTTGCGTCCGTGGCTACGGCTGTAGTAGGTACCCAGGATCTTGTCTACTTCGTTGAAGAAGCTCAGGCACAGCTCATCCAAGTCACCGTCAATTGGGCAGTCGACCTTCAGATAGACCAGTTGAGTGATGTTGTAATCAGGGTGATGGAGGGCTTGGGGGTACATGCCCAGAATCCGCTCCAGCGTGCGCGTCTTGCCGCAACCGGAGCAGCCGAACAGCGACAGGCTGTTGGCCGTAGAGGAGACACTCTGGTACACCGCCGCATCCAGATCCTCCTCCTCGACACGGCGATAGCCATTCTGCAGGTGCGCATACCAGGCACCACTGGCCGGATTCCGACCGATGTACCCTTGACGGATCATCAGGCTGATCTTGCTCTCCAGCTCCAAGTGATGGCTCAGCGGCTGGAAGAAGCCGTGCAACAGGCGGGCAATTGCATGTGCCCTGAGCCGACCATCCAGAAGCGCCTCCTGCGGCTCGAAACCGGGAAGCTGCTGCAATAGACCGACCACCTCCTGCAGATCAGGAATCGGAGGCAATGCGCTGATGAGCGGATTGTCCTGATACTCAGGAAGCTGCTGCTCCTGGTAACGCGCCAGGGGAATGACTCCGCGCTGGAATTCTTCAGTCATCCTCTTCCTCCTTGAATATCAGGTCACTGAGATCTGGGAAGGCATAATCTTCCTGCTTCTCGCCCCGCAGTGGGATCACCTCGGCTGGCTTTTTCTGCTGTGATTTCTCCAGTTTGAATGCTGTTTTCTGGCGTTCCTGGCGCTTTTCCTGCTGCTTGTTCTCGCGGATCTGGGTTCCCAGATCCTTCGTGGTCATACCCGTTTTGACCGGACTGGCATCCTCTGCCTGGGCAACGATGGACTCGATCTGCTTCAGAAGACTGCCTCTCTCTACCAAAGCTTCAGCCGCCGCGTTGGTATCGCTACGCCGTTCCTCTCTGGACAGCAGCCAGACATCCCAGAAGGTCATCCCCCTGAAGCGTCGACTACGGTCGGCCAGATCGCAAACCCAGTAGTCCTTGAGACTATTGGACGGCCGCAGGTAGATATGGTCGGCGCTACGCGGATCGTATGCGACCGTTACCCCTGTCGGCCGGCGCCCCTGGCCTCGGTGAAACCAACCTTCCCTGATTGCTTCCTGGCAGGTGTAGAAGCAGCCGAACAGCCTGATTCCCAGCTCCGAAACCGTGGCCGACTCATGGGGCAAAAGATTGATCCGCACCAGCTCCTCGGGCGCAGTACGTAACCGGCCGGTCAGGTTGGCCAAGCCCCAGTTCCACAGCATGACCGGGATGGCTGGCAGATCGCCCGGCATACCAGAGGTCCTGTCGTATTTGCTCAAGGTGTGGAAGTTGTTGTGGTAGAGGATGCCGGCGATGATGATCTTCGTGAATTCAGGCAAGGTCAGACTGGCATCAAGCCTGTAGTCGTGGCCACCCCGCTTCCGGCTGGTATTGTCCTCGACCACACCGCAGGCATAGGGCTTGAAACGCTCCTGCACCGTCCGGAAATAACGCTCGACGATACCCTTGGCATCTCCTCGCCTGGCCGGGGCATTCTCGATGCGAACGCCGAAGGCTTGGGAAAATGCTTCCACCTTGGTGCCATTCAGTTCGCCCTTATCGGCCAGCACCACATCCGGCAAGCCTTTGACCGGCCAGTCGCTGGCATCGATCTCCACGCCATACTGGAGGCAATACTCAACCTTGTCGGCGACCGTGTTGGCCAATGCCACCATGGCACTGACCCAGGAAGGCCCCTCGAATCCGACGTACATACCAACGACCATGCGGCTGAACACGTCGATCACCATGTAAACGACAGGCCTGCCGACGATAAGGCTGCGATCATGTTCTGAAACCAGATAGATATCGGCGATGGTGGCATCTATCTGGTAGCGGTATCCGGGCCCCAGTGCCTCGGTCGTCGATGTACTGCTGAGCGGTCGGAAGTCCTTGGCAAAATCCACTGCGGACACCCTGCGTGGCAAGGTGTCGGTGAAGTGATATTCGCGCCCATAGAAGTAACGGAACTGCCCCAATGTAGGCAGTTCGGAGGTCGGCAGCTCCGGCAGAACAGCACGGAGCAGGTTCAGCCCGGAGGCGTAGGCATCAGGAATGGACGGATGTTTTTCCTTGAGCAAGCGTTCCTCGATGACCCGGCGAAAAATGCGCTCGATGTCCGGCGTGACATTGCTCCCTTTCCCCTCCATCACCACTCTGGGCCTGCCCAGCTTGGCCTGGTTCGGCTTTCTGCGCTTGCCACGGGCGCCCGAGTTGACATAGTCCGGCAAGAGGGCATTCCTGCACATGCCTCGCTGCCAGTAGCGCCTCAGTAACCTGTACACCGTCTGATTGGTGACACCATGGCGCTCCATGATGCCTCTGACAATGAGCCCTCTGGGGCGCCGCACGAAAAGCTGGGGATCGTGCATAAAATCCGCCAGCATTGCCCAAGCTTCATCACGCTTCTGCTGATCAAGGGAACCCTCCTCAACCTCCCGTAGGACTGTCTCCTCGAAGGGATCGGCAATGCTCTCCAGCTCCCGCTCCATGAGCAGACGCTCCAGCTCTGCAATCGATATCGGTTCGGGCAACGCCGTGTCCGAATCGATATCGATCCAGATTGCCTGCTCGGTACCTGACCAGAGCAGGCGCTTTCGCAGTTCCCCCATCCGGAACACCTGATTAACGGGCAACACTGCTCAGCTCCTGATGCATTTTATGAGAGTTGGCAACCACGTCTTTCGGCTTCAGCTCCCGGTAAGGAGTGTCAAGATCGAAAAGGAAACAGTGCCGGGCCAGCAACTGGCGTAGCCAATAGAGCGCCTGACCGGCCTCCAGTTGGCAGGAGGTATCCAGTCCTTGGGCAATAGCGGTCAGCTTCCGGTCTGGGTGACGCTGAAATTCGAGCAGAAACAGCTGCTGGTAATGGGCGATATCGTCCTGAGCGATGTCGTCTTCAGCATGGGCAGGATAGAGCCATTGGATATTGGCAAATGCCACCTTGGATACCTCGCGCTCCGTGACGATGACCCAGGGAATACCTTTTTCCTGCCAGTAGCGCCTTTCAAGCTCAAGCCTCTCGATAACTTCAGGCTTCTGCAGGTCGGTACTGTACTTGGCCTGAATCGCGATACTCGGGCGCTGAGGATCTTCGAAATCCACCAGAAAGTCGCTGGTCAGTACCTGCGGGGTACCCTTGTAACGACCGTGGGGCAGGCCAAGCTCCTCGGCGATGCGCACCGTATCTTCGACCCGCATCGGAAACTGTTCACGGATATCGGTGACATGGGGAGACCGATCCAAGGTCAGGAAGATGGCCAGTTCAAGATCGGATAGAAGATGGTGTAAACGCCGGGTCTTGCTGCCAGGCAGGCGGTGGGAGCGACCCAGCGAGGACACGTCCCTGGTGTAGATGAACGGCTTGTAGTCTGATCCCTGGCCTTGGCCACGCCCGTCCTTGAGCCTTCTATCGATCTGGGCCTGGGTCAGCCCCTTGAATGTTCCAGACATGAGAAAGCCTGCCCCCGCTGTGTCGATGACATCAACATAGCGGATGCAGGCTCAGGATGAAACTTTATTTATAAGGATGAAACTTTATTTGTACGGATGAACCTTTATTTGCATCCCACAGACCTTTCTCCTGGCGCCTGCGCGCTTATTCCACCGTCACGGATTTGGCCAGGTTGCGCGGCTGGTCGACGTCGGTGCCCTTGAGCACGGCGACGTAGTAGGACAGCAACTGTAGCGGCACTGTGTAGAGGATCGGTGCCAGGCAGTCGTGGATCGCCGGCATGCCCACCACGTGGGTACCCTCGCCGTCGCTGATGCCGCTGCCACCTTCGGCAAAGACCACCAGCTCACCGCCGCGGGCGCGCACTTCCTGCAGGTTGGATTTGAGCTTCTCCAGCAGCTCGTTGTTCGGCGCCACGGTCACCACCGGCATGTCGGCGTCCACCAGGGCCAGTGGGCCGTGCTTCAGCTCGCCGGCCGGGTAGGCCTCCGCGTGGATGTAGGAGATCTCCTTGAGCTTCAGCGCGCCTTCCATTGCCACCGGGTACTGGGCGCCGCGACCGAGGAACAGCGTGTGGTGCTTCTCGGCGAACAGCTCGCTGATCTTCTCCACCATCTTGTCCATGGACAGGGCTTCTTCCAGATGGGTCGGCAGGCGGCGCAGCTCGTTCACCAGCTCGGCCTCGACGCCGTCGTTCAGGCGCTTCTGCACCTGGCCGATGCCGAGGGTCAGCAGCAGCAGGGCGACCAGTTGGGTAGTGAAGGCCTTGGTGGAGGCGACGCCGATTTCCGGGCCAGCATTGGTCCGCAGGGTCATGTCCGACTCGCGCACCAGCGAGCTGGTGGCGACGTTGCAGATCGCCAGGCTTGCGAGGAAGCCCAGCTCCTTGGCGTAACGGAGCGCGGCCAGGGTATCGGCCGTTTCGCCGGACTGGGAGATGGTGACGAACAGGGAGTCCGGGTGCACCGCGACCTTGCGGTAGCGGAACTCGCTGGCCACTTCGACCTGGCAGGGAATGCCGGTCAGGCTTTCCAGCCAGTAACGGGCGACCATACCGGCGTGATAGCTGGTGCCGCAGGCGACGATCTGCACGGTGCGCACCTTGGCCAACAGCTCGCGGGCCTGCGGGCCGAAGTTGTCCACCAGCACCTGCCCACTGCCCAGGCGGCCTTCCAGGGTGCGCTGCACCACGGCCGGCTGCTCGTGGATTTCCTTGAGCATGAAGTGGCGGTAGCCGCCCTTGTCGGCCGCCTCGGCGCCCTCGTGGTAGCGCACTTCCTCGCGCTGCACCGGGTTGCCGTTCACATCCCACAGCTGCAGGCCGTCGCGACGAATCTCGGCGATATCGCCCTCTTCCAGGTAGATGAAGCGGTCGGTCACCTGACGCAGCGCCAGCTGGTCGGAGGCGAGGAAGTTCTCGCCGTGGCCCAGGCCCACCACCAGCGGGCTGCCGCTGCGGGCGGCCAGGATGCGGTCCGGCTGTTTGCTGCTGATCACCGCCAGGCCGTAGGCGCCGTGCAGTTCCTTGACGACGGCCTTGAGCGCGACGGTCAGGTCACCCAGCTCGCCCAGGCGCAGGTGCAACAGGTGGGCGATGACCTCGGTGTCGGTCTGCGAGGTGAACTCGTAGCCACGCGCCTTGAGCATTTCGCGCAGGGGCTCGAAGTTCTCGATGATGCCGTTGTGCACCACGGCCACTTCACCACGGGAGAAGTGCGGGTGGGCGTTGGCCTCGGTCGGCGCGCCGTGGGTGGCCCAGCGAACGTGGGCGATCCCCAAACGACCGAGCAGCGGCTGCTCTTCGAGGGCCTGCTCAAGGCTGGAAACCTTGCCTGCGCGACGGCGGCGGTCCAGCGCACCGTCAGCCTGGATCACCGCCACGCCGGCGCTGTCGTAGCCACGGTATTCCAGACGCTTGAGGCCTTCGACGAGGATCGGGGTGATATTGCGCTCGGCGATGGCGCCTACGATTCCACACATGGTTTGGTCTCCTTAGTCTTCGCAGCGCGCACGGATCACTTTCACCCCGCGCGCCTGGATCAGTTCGAACGCTTCATCGCTCAGGCGTTCGTCGGTAATCAGGGTCTGGACGCTGCTCCAGGGCAGCTCCAGGTTGGGAATACGCCGGCCCAGCTTGTCGGCCTCGGCCATGACGATCACCTCGCGGGCGACCTCGGCCATGACCCGGCTCAGGCCCAGCAGTTCGTTGAAGGTCGTGGTGCCGCGCTCGATGTCCAGCCCGGTAGCGCCGATGAACAGCTGATCGAAATCGTAGGAGCGCAGCACCTGTTCGGCCACCTGGCCCTGGAACGATTCGGAATGCGGGTCCCAGGTGCCGCCGGTCATCAGCAGCACCGGTTCGCGCTCCAGCTCGCGCAGGGCATTGGCCACGCTCAGGGAATTGGTCATCACCACCAGGCCGGGCTTGCGGCCCAGTTCCGGGATCAGCGCGGCCGTCGTGCTGCCACTGTCGATGATGATCCGCGCGTGCTCGCGGATGCAGGCGGCCGCCGCGCGGCCGATGGCCTGCTTGTAGCGCGACAGCGGCTGGCTCGGCTCGGCGATCAGCTCATGGGGCATCGGCACCGCGCCGCCATAGCGGCGCAGCAGCAGGCCGTTGCCTTCCAGGGCGGCCAGGTCCTTGCGGATGGTCACCTCGGAGGTGGCGAAGCGGCGCGCGAGATCGTCCACGCTGACTTCGCCCTGGTCGGCGAGCAGCGCCAGGATGTCGTGGCGGCGTTGGGGGGTATTGCGTTTCGACATGAACGATTAAGTTTCGATTCGAAAGATAAGTGTGCGAATCAAAACCTATGTTGTTTCGTTCGTCAAGAATTTCTGGCACGAACGGAAGCGATCTTCTGTAGGAGCGAGCCCCGTTCGCGATACTCACCGGCGGTGTCGGGGTTCGCGAGCAAGCTCGCTCCTGCAAAAAACGCAGTGTGCTCAGTCGACTTCGAGACGGTTACGCCCGCCGCGCTTGGCACGGTACAGCGCCTGGTCGGCTCGCTCGAATACCGTTTCGGCGCGCTCGCCTTCGCGGAAGGCCGTGAGGCCCGCCGAGCAGGTGATGCTCAACCGTTCCCCCTTGAAGTGGAACGGGCAGGCTTCGATGGCGCCGCGCAGCACGTCGAGCAGCTGCTGTCCGCCTTCCAGCGGCGTGGCGGGCAGCAGCACGACGAACTCCTCACCGCCGAAGCGGGCGATGAAGTCGGTCTTGCGCACGCGCTTGGCCAGTTCGTTGGCGATGATCTTCAGCACCTTGTCGCCGGCGAGGTGGCCGAAGTCGTCGTTGATCCGCTTGAAATGATCGACGTCCAGCACCGCCAGCAGCAGGTCGCCGCCGTAGCGCTGCCAGCGCGCCACTTCCAGGTCCAACCGCTCGGTGAGCGCGGCGCGGTTTGGCAGGCCGGTCAGGGCGTCGGTCATGGCCTTCTGGCGCTGGTCCTCGATGTTCGCCTGGAAGGTGCGGGCCTCCTCTTCCATGCTGGCGACACGGGTCACCAGTGACTGGATGCGCTCGCTTACTTCGCGCTCACGGACCTCGCGCTCCTCCCGGAAGCGGTCCATGGTGCCGACCAGGCCTTGCAGGCGTGACTCGACATGGCGCTTGAGACCCTCCAGGTCAGTGGCCTCCAGCACGCTTTCCTGCAGCCCGCTGACCTGCTCGCGCAGGCTATCGTCCAGATCGCGGGCGCTGGAGCTGGAGCCGCTGTGGTTCTCCTGGACGGCCTGCAGGCCGTCCAGGAAAGCCCCCAGGCGTTCGTTGAGCTGGTGCAGGTAGCCTTCGAACTCGTGCTGGCCGCTGTCGTTGAGCGAGAGTACGAGGACGCCCAGGTCATCCAGCACCGGCACCAGTTCGTACCAGTTGAGGCTGCCGTGGATCCGCGAACGCAGCGCCTCGGCCTGGACCTGCTGGGCGGCCGGCAGGTGCATCTCGTCCAGCAGGCGTAGCAGGCTCGCCTCGATATGCGGCGCCACCGCGCTGTAGCCGGGCTCCGGACGAGGCGGCAAGGCGTAGGGGTCATTGGCCTGGCGCGCGTCTTCGGGCGTGCCGAACAACCCCGGCGGTACCGGCAGGCTGTCGAGCAGGCTGGAATCATCGTGGCGGGCTGACTCTACTGCAGTCGGCCTGTCGATGACCTGCGCAGCGGCGGCAGGCTCCGATCGCACGACCGGCGAAGGCGCGGCGGCAGGCTCCGGCGCTACCGCCCGTGAGGCCACCTCGACTGGCGCCACGACGTGCTCGATCACCGTTGCAGCGCCGGCCGCCTCCGCAGGTGGAGGTGCAGGTGCAGGTGCAGGTGCAGGTGCAGGTGCAGGTGCAGGTGCAGGTGCAGCAGATGGAATTTCGCTGGCCGGTGGAAGATCCACCGCCGCTTCCGTCACCGGCGTTCTGTCTGCCGGGGCGGCTGGTGTGCTGGATGCCGAGTTCGGCTCATCCACCTCATCGCCGTCACGGCTGCCGAACAGCCGCTGCAGGAAACCGGGGCGCTGCTCCCCGCCACCGTTGCCGAAATGATCCAGCACCTGGCGCTGCAGACGACTCAGTTCGCCCAGCAGAGCGGGAAGCTCGCGGGAGGAACTGCCACGGCTGGGAATGTCCTTGGACAGGCGCTTGAGCGGCTTGCGCACGTCACCCGGCATGTCCAGGGACAGCAGTTGCTGCGACAGCTGGCTGAGCGCAGCGACGTTCTGCTCGATGCGCTGCTGGCGGCGCTGCTCGGAGTCGAGCACGGCCTTTTCCAGCTGCGGGATCAGGCGCGACAGGCCGGCGTCCATGTCGTCGCGACGCAGCACTTCGCGCAGCTCCTTCATGCAGGCGTCCACCGCCTTGTCGCTGCCTTCGGCCGCCAGGCTGCTGCGCACCAGGCCGCGACGCAGCAGGTCGAGGCGAGCATCCCAGCGGCGCTCGAGCTTCTCCTGCTGTTCGAGGTTATCCAGGTACTTCTGTTTCCAGCGCTGGTCGTCGTCGCGACTCATTCAGGGGCCTCGCCGCGCAAGGCGAGCGACGAGGACGAACGCAGGGCATCCGGCAGGCGGATTTCCACGGCCACGGGCAGGTGGTCGGAAATCGGGTGCGGGAGGACACTGACGCGTTCCAGCGCCAGCTCGGAACTGAGCAGGATGTGGTCCAGGCAGCGCTGCGGACGCCAGCTGGGGAAGGTGGCCTCGACCTGCGGGGCGATGAGCTGGAGGTCGCGCAATGGCGAGCTTTCCAGCAGGTCGGTGGCATGGGTGTTCATGTCGCCCATCAGCACGTGGTGGCGATAGTCCTGCAGCAACTCGCGGATATAGGCGAGCTGGCGGGTGCGGGTCCGCGCGCCGAGAGCCAGGTGCATCATCACCACGGCCAGCGCGTCCTTGCCTTCGCCGAAACGCATGAGTATCGCGCCGCGGCCGGGCGGGCCGGGCAGCGGGTGGTCTTCCAGCGCAGTGGGCTGCAGGCGGCTGAGCAGGCCGTTGCTGTGCTGGGCGATGCGCCCGAGATTGCGGTTGAGCTGCTGGTACCAGTAGGGGAAGGCACCGAGCTGTGCCAGGTGCTCGACCTGGTTGATGTTGCCGGAACGGATGCTGCCGCCGTCGGCTTCCTGCAGGGCGACCACGTCGTAGTCGGAGAGCAGTTCGCCGATGCGCTGCAGGTTGGTAGCGCGACCGGCGGCCGGCAGCAGGTGCTGCCAGCCGCGGGTCAGGTAGTGACGGTACCTTTCGGTACTGATGCCGACCTGGATGTTGAAGCTGAGCAGGCGCAGCCGGCCGTCGTCGGGCAGGCCGGCGGAAGTCCCCTGGGCCGTATTCACCCGAGGGACGCAGGCTCCCGCGACACGCTCACGAGTCCGCCGGCGCAGCATCGTCATCGGCCCTTACTGAGCGGCCTTGGCGCTGGCGCGTTCCTTGGCGATCAGCTGGTCAGCCAGCTGCAGCGCCTCGTCCGGGCCACCGGCCGAGCCGATGTCGAAGCGGTATTTGCCATTGACCACCAGGGTCGGCACGCCGCTGATCTGATAGGCCATCGCCAGTTTCTTGGCTTTCTCGATCTGGCCCTTGATGGCGAACGAGTTGTAGGTGCTGAGGAACTTGTCCTTGTCCACGCCCTGCTCGGCGACGAAGTCAGCCATTTCTTCCGGAGTGGTCAGGGCCTTGGGATTGTTGTGCAGCTTCTCGAAGATGGCGTGGTGCACCTTCTTCTCCACACCCATGGATTCCAGGGTCAGGAACAGTTGGCCGTGGATGTTCCACAGGCCGCCGAACATGGCCGGGATACGCACGAAGTGAACGTCGGCCGGCAGCTTCTCGACCCACGGGTTGATGGTCGGTTCGAACGCATAGCAGTGCGGGCAGCCGTACCAGAACAGCTCCACCACCTCGATCTTGCCGGGCTGGGAGACCGGGACGGCCTGGTTCAGCTCGGTGTAGTTCTTGCCCGCTTCGAAGTCGGCGGCGTTCGCGTTGACGGCGAACAGGCCGGCGAAGGCAAGAGCGGCGGTGAAAATCAGGTTACGCATGGTTCACTCCTTGGCTGAGCGGAACCGCCGCGCTGCCGCGCGGCGGGGTGAAGCGGTTTGACCGGAAGGGCCAGACACGGTTCCAGCATTGTAGTGGCGGAGGATGCAAAAAAGGGTGGCCGAGGCCACCCTTTTTTTCGAAGCAGTTTTTCGATCCGGCGTTGAAGCCGGACGGCTGCTTAGTGCAGACCTTCGATGTAGCTGGAGATCGCAGCGATGTCCTTGTTGGACAGTTTGGCGGCGATGCTGCGCATGATCATGGCGTCGCCGTCGTTGGTGCGCTCGCCTTCGCGGAAGGCGGTCAGCTGCTTGGCGGTGTAGGCCGCGTGCTGGCCACCCAGGTGCGGGAAGCCGGCTTCGGCGTTGCCCTGGCCAGCCGGGTTGTGGCAACCGGTGCAGGCCGGCATGCCTTCGGCGAGCTTGCCGCCGCGGAACAGGGCTTCACCCTGGGCGACCAGCTTGGGATCGGCGGCGCCGACGCTGCCGTTCTGGCTGGAGAAGTAGGCGGCGATGTCGGCCAGGTCCTGATCGCTCAGGTTGGTCAGCAGGCCGGTCATTTCCAGCACGGTGCGCTTGCCGTCCTTGATGTCGTGCATCTGCTTGAGCAGGTAACGCTCACCCTGCCCGGCCAGTTTCGGGAAGTTGGGCGCCATGCTGTTGCCATCGGCGCCGTGGCAGGCACCACAGACAGCAGCTTTCGCCTGACCGGCCTTGGCATCGCCAGCGGCGTGCGCCACACCGACAAGACCCAGGGTCAACAGCAGACTCACGATCAATTTGTTCATCAGCTAATCCAATAACGGCTAAGGGTGAAAGAGTAAGGCCTGAGAAGTTACTTCGACATCCACTGGATAATTGTCTGGTAATCCTCGGCGCTGCAGTCGGTGCACAGGCCGCGAGGCGGCATCGCGTTGAAACCGTTGGTCACATGTTGCACCAGCGTGTCCATGCCTTTGTCCAGGCGCGGCTTCCAAGCGGTGGCGTCGCCCTTCTTCGGCGCCATTGGCAACTGACCATTGTGGCAGGCGCCACAGGCTCTGTTGAAAACGGCTTCCGGATCCTGGGCCGCCAGGGCGCTGGACGCCAGCGCTGCAACGATGGCTGCGAACAGCAGTTTCTTCATGATTATCCTCATCGCAGGGAACATCCGCGTTCTTGATTGCGCGGACTCCAACGTTCCCGTGTGGCTCGACCCTGGGGGATAAAGCGCACACAAAATCCGCGGCATTATATACTTCAGATGCCCAAACGGAAACGAAACCGCCCCCCGCGACACCGCGTCGCACCCGCCGCGAAGTTACCCATGTCCTCGAATAACGCTACGAAAAACCCGATTCTCGGCCTCTGCCAACAGGCCACTTTCCTCATTTCCGCCGCCAAGGTGAACCAGTGCCCGGAAGACTCCGGCCTGGAAGTCGCCTTCGCCGGCCGCTCCAACGCGGGCAAGTCCAGCGCGTTGAATGCGCTGACCCACGCGAACCTGGCGCGCACCTCCAAGACCCCCGGCCGCACCCAGTTGCTGAACTTCTTCCGCCTGGATGACCAGCGCCGCCTGGTCGACCTGCCCGGCTACGGCTACGCCAAGGTGCCGATTCCGCTGAAGCTGCACTGGCAGCAGCACCTGGAAGCTTATCTCTCCAGCCGCAATGCGCTAGCCGGCGTGGTGCTGATGATGGATATCCGTCATCCGCTGACCGATTTCGACCGCCTGATGCTCGACTGGGCCCAGGCCAGCCAGTTGCCGATCCACGTGTTGCTGACCAAGGCCGACAAGCTGGCCTACGGCGCGGCGAAGAACGCACTGCTCAAGACCCGCAAGGAAATCCTCGACGGCTGGGGCGATGTCGCCACCCTGCAACTGTTCTCGGCGCCCAAGCGCCAGGGTGTGGAAGAGGCGCAACTGGTCCTGGCCGGCTGGCTGGGGCTGCTGGATGAGGAAGAAGAGGAGGCCGGCGAGCAGGCCTGAGGCCGAATCGCAGGCAAAAAAAACCCCGAGCTTCGTATGGGGAGGGGGAAGTTCGGGGTTTAAGTCCGGACCGCTAGGGCGGGGTCCAGTAATCTGCCAACACTAAACACTGCAAAGGAGCATCGAAGGGCTTCACCAGCCATTCACGAGTTCTGACTCAGCTCTTTGTGGGAAAGTTCAGCAGGTCACAAAAGATTTTTTCCGGCAGGCCCGAAAGCGCTCGGCAAATCGAGCCGGAAAGCCCGGCTGGCGTGCTTTCCGACCGCTCGTCCAGCCGATCAGTGGGCCTCGTCCCAGTTCGCTCCCACACCTGCTTCGACGACCAGCGGTACGTCCAGTTCCGCCGCACCGCTCATAAGTGGCCGAATGCCATCGCGAGCCTGGTCGACCAGGTCCTCGCGCACTTCCAGCACCAGTTCGTCGTGAACCTGAAGGATGACGCGGGCATCGATGGCGCTTTCCTGCAGCCAGTTATCCACAGCCACCATGGCGCGTTTCATGATGTCCGCCGCCGTGCCCTGCATCGGCGCGTTGATCGCGGTGCGCTCGGCGGCCTTGCGCATGGCGCCGTTCTTCGAGGCGATTTCCGGCAGGTACAGGCGACGGCCGAACAGGGTCTCGACGAAGCCCTGCTCGGCGGCCTGGGCGCGGGTACGCTCCATATAGGCCAGCACGCCCGGATAGCGAGCGAAGTAGCGGTCGATGTAGGCCTGGGCTTCCTTGCGTTCGACGCCGATCTGCTTGGCCAGGCCGAAGGCGCTCATGCCGTAGATCAGGCCGAAGTTGATCGCCTTGGCGCTGCGGCGCTGGTCGGAGGTCACGTCATCCAGCGGCACGCCGAAGACTTCGGCGGCGGTGGCGCGGTGCACGTCGCGATCATGGCGGAAGGCGTCCAGCAGGCCTTCGTCCTTGGCCAGGTGAGCCATGATGCGCAGCTCGATCTGCGAGTAGTCCGCCGCCAGCAGCTTGTAGCCCTGGGGCGCGACGAAGGCCTGGCGGATGCGCCGGCCCTCGGCGGTTCGAATCGGGATGTTCTGCAGGTTCGGGTCGCTGGAGGACAGCCGGCCGGTGGCCGCCACCGCCTGGTGGTAACTGGTGTGGATGCGCCCGGTGCGCGGGTTGATCTGGTCTGGCAGCTTGTCGGTATAGGTGCTCTTGAGCTTGCTCAGGGAGCGGTACTGCATGATCACCTTGGGCAGTTCGTAATCCTGCTCGGCCAGTTCCGCGAGGACGTTCTCGGCGGTGGACGGCTGGCCGGTGGCGGTCTTCGACAGAACCGGCAGGCCGAGCTTTTCATAAAGGATGGCGCCCAGCTGCTTGGGCGAGCCGAGGTTGAACTCTTCGCCTGCCAGGTCGAAGGACTGGCGCTGCAGCTCGACCATCTTCTCGCCCAGCTCGACGCTCTGCTTGCCCAGCAGGTTGGCATCGACCAGCGCTCCGTTGCGCTCGATACGCGCCAGCACCGGCACCAGCGGCATCTCGATCTCGGTCAGGACCTTGGCCAGCGAGGGGATGGCCTCCAGCTTCTGCCACAGGGTCTGGTGCAGGCGCAGGGTGACGTCGGCGTCTTCCGCGGCGTAGGGGCCGGCCTGTTCCAGGGCGATCTGGTCGAAGGTCAGCTGCTTGGCGCCCTTGCCGGCGATGTCCTCGAAGCGGATGGTGCTGTGGCCGAGGTACTTCAGCGCCAGGCTGTCCATATCGTGACGGGTCGCGGTGGAGTCCAGCACGTAGGATTCGAGCATGGTGTCGAAGGCGATGCCCTGCACGGCGATGGGCGTCGAGGCGTTGGCCAGGACGTTCATGTCGTACTTGGCGTGCTGGCCGACCTTGCGCTTCTTCGGATCCTCCAGCAGCGGCTTGAGCGCCTTGAGCACGTCATCGCGGTCCAGCTGGGCCGGCACCCCCATGTAGCTGTGCGCCAGCGGTACGTAGGCGGCTTCACCCTCCGTGACCGCGAAGGACACGCCCACCACCTGCGCCTGCTGCGGGTCGAGGCTGGTGGTCTCGGTGTCGAAGGCGATCAGGTCGGCAGCTTCCAGCTTCTTCAGCCAGGCATCGAACTGGCTCTGCTCCAGGACAGTCTCGTAACGCTTCTCCGCCGTCGCAGCCGGGGCCTCTTCCAGCGCCAGTTGCGGACTTCCGGCCTTGGCCGCCTGGCGCTGCAGGTCATCCAGCCCGGTCTTGAACTCCAGGGTACGGTACAGCTCGGTCAGCGCCTCACGGTCTGGCTCGCCGGGGTGAAGGGCATCGATCTCGATGTTCAGTTCGACATCGCACTTGATGGTCGCGAGCTTGTAGGACAGATAGGCCATGTCCTTGTGCTCTTCGAGCTTGGCCGGCAGGCCCTTGGCGCCGCGGATCGGCAGCTCGGGCACCTTGTTCAGGCTGGCGTAGAGCACATCCAGGCCGCCACCCACGCCGGTGAGCAGGCCGAGGGCGGTCTTTTCGCCGACGCCGGGCACGCCGGGAATGTTGTCGACCTTGTCGCCCATCAGCGCGAGGTAATCGATGATCAGCTCAGGACCGACACCGAATTTCTCCTTCACGCCATCCACGTCGAGCACGCTACCGGTCATGGTGTTGACCAGCGTAATGTGCCCGTCGACCAGCTGCGCCATGTCCTTGTCGCCGGTGGAGATCACCACCGCCCGACCGCCAGCCGCGCTCTGCCGGGCGAGGGTGCCGATCACGTCATCCGCTTCCACTCCTTCCACGCAGAGCAGGGGCAGGCCGAGGGCGCGTACCGTGGCGTGCAACGGCTCCACCTGCACTCGCAGGTCGTCCGGCATCGACGGGCGGTTGGCCTTGTATTCGGCGAACATCTCGTCGCGGAAGGTTCCGCCCTTGGCATCGAAGACCACCGCGAAAGGGCTGTCCGGGTACTGCTTGCGCAGGCTCTTGAGCATGTTCAGCACGCCCTTCACCGCACCCGTGGGCATGCCGGTGGAGGTCATCAGCGGCGGCAGGGCATGGAAGGCGCGATACAGGTAGGACGAGCCGTCCACGAGGACGAGGGGTGCTTGGCTCATGAGGGGAATCAACCTTTTCAGAAGGGCTCGGGCTAAAATGTCCGTAGCCAATTCGACAAAGGGACAAGGTTATCATGCGTACGTTGAACCGCCTGTTGCTCGCCGCTCTACTGGGTCTTGGCGCGACTTCCGTCATGGCGGCGGACGATGCCCCGACGCCGGAACCGGATGTGACCATCCGCCAGGAGGGCGACAAGACCATCCAGGAATACCGCGTGAACGGCTTCCTCTACGCCATCAAGGTCGTGCCCAAGCACGGCAAGCCGTACTTCCTGGTGCGCCAGGACGGCAGCGACGGCAACTTCATCCGCTCGGACCAGCCCGACAAGCTGATTCCGCAGTGGCAGATCTTCAGCTGGTAAACCCTTCCCACCACGACGCTCCAGAGGATTGAGCATGTCGGTATTCACGCCTCTGGAACGTCCGGTTCTCGAAGACTTCCTCGCTCCTTACGGCCTCGGCCGCCTGCGCGACTTTCGTGGAATCGCGGAAGGATCGGAGAACAGCAACTTCTTCGTCAGCCTGGAACAGGGCGAATTCGTCTTGACCCTGGTGGAGCGCGGCCCGGTGCAGGAGATGCCGTTCTTCATCGAACTGCTCGACGTGCTGCACGAAGCCGACCTGCCGGTGCCCTATGCACTGCGCACGAAGGACGGCGAAGCCCTGCGCCAGCTCGAAGGCAAACCGGCGCTGCTGCAACCGCGCCTGGCCGGCCGCCACGAGCGCTCGCCGAACAACCATCACTGCCAGGAAGTCGGCGACCTGCTGGCGCGCCTGCATCTGGCGACCCGCGAGCGGATCATCGAGCGCCCCAGCGACCGTGGCCTGAGCTGGATGCTGCACGAGGGCGAGGCGATGCAGTCGCACCTCTCCGGTGCTGCGGCCACGCTGTTGGGCGATGCACTCGAAGAGATTGCCCGCCTGCTTGCCGAACAACCGGCACTGCCGCGCGCCAACCTGCACGCCGACCTGTTCCGCGACAACGTGCTGTTCGATGGCCCGCACCTGGCGGGGGTGATTGACTTCTACAACGCCAGCTCCGGCTGGATGCTTTACGATCTGGCGATCACCGTGAACGACTGGTGTTCCAACGACGACGGCGCCCTTGACGGTCCGCGCGCTCGCGCGCTGCTGGCAGCCTACGCGGCGAAGCGGCCGTTCACTGCGCTGGAAGCCGAGTTGTGGCCGGAGATGCTGCGCGTGGCGTGTGTGCGCTTCTGGCTGTCGCGGCTGATTGCCGCCGAGGCATTCGCCGGGCAGGACGTGCTGATTCACGACCCGAGCGAGTTCGAGCGACGCCTGGTGCAACGGCAGAAGGTGGCTATTCATTTGCCATTTGCGCTGTAAACGCTCCGACGGCTCGCTCCTACAAAAGAACAACCCGGCGTGAATCGGGTGGCGTAAAGATCTAACTCGTAGCTGGCATCCCTGCCGATGTTCCTCTGCTCAAGGTCAGCCTCGGCCCGGCCATCCATGGTCGGTCGTTCGCCGGGCGACGAGTGCGGGCGTCGTAAAGATCTAATTCGGAGCTGGCATCCTTGCCGTTGCTCCTCTGCTCAAGTTCAACCCCAGCCTGGCCATCCATGGCCAGGCGTTCGCCGGCGCGACGTATACGTCGCGTCGCTCCGTCTCACCCACACTTCGAATGCCCGCAGTTCAGGCAGGTGGCGCAGCCGTCCATCTGCACCACCGCCATGGTGTTGCACTTGCCGCAAAGCTGAGCGCCGGCGGGGAAGCCTTCGCCGGGTTCGGCCTTGTTAGTGCCTTGGGCGGCTTCGTAGGCGGCGCGCTTTTCAGCGAGGTACAGGCGCTGTTCCTCGTCCAGCTGCGGGCCTTCCATCAGGCCTATGGCAACCATGTGGCGCTCGATGACCGCGCCGATTTCGGCGACGATCGACGGCATATAGATGCCGCCGCGCTTCAGGTAGCCGCCGCGTGGGTCGAACACTGCCTTCATTTCTTCTACCAGGAAGGTGCAGTCGCCGCCCTTGCGGAACACCGCGGACATGATCCGGGTGAGCGCGACGATCCACTGGAAATGGTCCATGTTCTTCGAGTTGATGAAGATCTCGAAGGGCCGGCGCTGCTCATACGGCGTATCCGGGTTGAGCACCACGTCGTTGATGGTCACGTACAGCGCGTGCTCGAACAGCGGTGACTTGATCTTGTAAGTGGCGCCCACCAGCAGCTCGGGGCGCTGCAGGGTTTCGTCCATCTTCACCACGGCGGCGGCCGCGGCGGCTTCCACACGGGCCTTTTCCTCGGCCACGTCCACCACCTGGAAGCCTTTGATCTTCTGGTTGATCTTGACGCTCATAGCATTCTCCAGGGGTATCAGTACTTGCCGTAATAGCCTTCTTTCAGGGCGTCGAAGAGGTTGGCGGCGGTATGGATCTCACCGTCGTACTCCACTTCCTCGTTGCCCTTGAGCTCCACCACGCTGCCATCTTCCAGCTCGAAGCGGTACACCGTCTTCTCCAGGTCCGACTCCTTGACCAGCACGCCCTGGAAGGCCGCCGGGTTGAAGCGGAAGGTGGTGCAGCCCTTCAGGCCCTGGCGCCAGGCATAGAGGTAGATGTCCTTGAAGTCTTCGAACGGATAGTCGGTGGGGACGTTGGCGGTCTTGGAGATCGACGAATCGATCCACTTCTGCGCGGCGGCCTGGATGTCCACGTGCTGCTGCGGGGTGATGTCGTCGGCGGTGATGAAGTAGTCCGGCAGGCGGTGCTTCTCCTCCTCCGCGCCCGGCACGGCGTGGTGGTCGATCTGGTCGCGGTAGGCCAGCAGCTCGTAGCTGAAGACCGAGATCTTCTCCTTGGTCTTGCGGCCCGGGCGGATCACATTGCGCGAGTAATGGTGCGCAAAGCTCGGCTCGATACCGTTGGAGGCATTGTTGGCGAGGCTCAGGCTGATGGTGCCGGTGGGCGCGATGGAGCTGTGGTGGGTGAAGCGCGCACCGTGCTGGGCCAGTTCCTCGATCAGCTGCGGCGCATGCTCGGCGACACGCTGCATGTAGCGCGAATACTTGGCGTGGAGCACGCGTCCTGCGACCTTGTCGCCGACCTTGAAGCCATCGGCCTTCATTTCCGGCCGCTTGCGCAGCATCTCGGCGGTGACTTCGTATTCCTTGACCAGCGCCGGCGCCGGGCCTTTCTCGCGGGACAACTCCAGCGCCACTTCCCAGCCGACCAGGGCCATCTCGCGCGCCACTTCCTCGGTGAACACGCAGGCTTCCGGGCTGCCGTAGCGCAGCTTGAGCAGGGTCAGCGCCGAGCCCAGGCCGAGGAAGCCCATGCCGTGGCGACGCTTGCCGAGGATTTCCGCACGTTGCTGTTCCAACGGCAGGCCGTTGATCTCCACCACGTTGTCGAGCATGCGGGTGAAGACGCGGACCACTTCGCGGTAGCGCTCCCAGTCAAAGCGTGCGTTGCCGCCGAAGGCATCCACCACGAAGGTGGTCAGGTTCACCGAGCCCAGCAGGCAGGAGCCGTAGGGCGGCAGCGGCTGCTCGCCGCACGGATTGGTGGCGCGGATCGCCTCGCACCACCAATTGTTGTTCATCTCGTTGACCCGGTCGATGAGGATGAAGCCGGGCTCGGCGTAGTCGTAGGTGGACACCATGATCATGTCCCACAGGTGCCGCGCCTTGACCCGGCCGTAGACCTTGCACGCCACGCGGCCGTCGTCGCCGACCAGGTAGTTGTCGTGCACCGGCCAGTCGCGCCAGACGACTTCGTCCGGGGCCTTGAGGTCGACCTCGTCGCGCTCCTTCTCATGGATCGGGAAGATCAGCGGCCAGTCCTCGTCGTTCTCCACCGCCGCCATGAAGCCGTCGGTGATCAGCAGGCTGAGGTTGAACTGGCGCAGGCGGCCGTCTTCACGCTTGGCGCGGATGAACTCGCGTACATCCGGATGGCTGACGTCGAAGGTGCCCATCTGCGCGCCGCGGCGGCCGCCGGCGGAGCTGACGGTGAAGCACATCTTGTCGTAGATATCCATGAACGACAGCGGCCCGCTGGTGTGCGCGCCGGCGCCGGAAACGTAGGCGCCACGCGGGCGCAGGGTGCTGAACTCGTAGCCGATGCCGCAGCCGGCCTTGAGGGTCAGGCCGGCCTCGTGGACCTTCTCCAGGATGTCGTCCATGGAGTCGCGGATGATTCCGGACACGGTGCAGTTGATGGTCGAGGTGGCCGGCTTGTGTCCCTGGGCGCCGGCGTTGGAGATGATCCGCCCGGCAGGGATCGCGCCATTGCGCAATGCCCAGAGGAAGCGCTCGTACCAGTGCTCGCGCAGGGCCTTGTTCGCCTCGACGTCGGCCAGGGCACGGGCGACCCGCTGCCAGGTCTCGTCGACGCTGCCGTCGATGGGTTTCCCGCTCTTGTGCTTGAGGCGGTACTTGCTGTCCCAGATGTCCTGCGAGGCAGGTTGTAGGGCGAGAACTCCTTGGTCGGCGCCACGGGGGCGCGCATCGGTCTTGGCCATCCGAGAAATAACCTCCTGTCGGTTGGGTGGCAGGCGCAAAGGAGCGCGAGTAGACCCAATATGTAGACACAGAAGACTGACCGGTATCAATATCTTGTGCCTGGCTCGCACCATTACACACGATAGACGGTTGATCGGAAGACGCTGAAAAAGATGCACGAAAGCGACGATTGGCGGGGCGTCGGCCGCAAATCACGTGGGGAAATTTCAGGCAGGAATGGTGCGACGATCAGGCGCGGCGAAGACGCAGCACAGCATCATCGGTTCCGAGCTGGCCGGTGGAACAGCCCGGACGGAGTCCGCTCCTGCAAAAGTGTTTTACCTCGCCCATAAAAAAACGGACCGGCCATCGCGGGGATGGAGGGTCCGTTGCGCAAACGCAGGGGAGCGTCACCCGGGAAAGGTGGCGCTCCAGACGCAGCCCCTCAGGCGTATGGCCCGAATTGCGTCAACGTTGCGATCAAGCCGGTTCGGTCAGCGCGCCCGCAGCGCGCACGGATGGTTGGCGGCGGGAAATCCGGTGGGCGTCGCCCGCTGGCGCAGTGCCCTTGTCGTAGGGCTTGGCCAGCAGCATGTAGAGCAGGCCGGCGCCGAGCACGATCACCGTGGTGAGGATCATCGAGTAGTTCATGTACCAGGGCGCGTCCGGGGTGCGCGGCCAGACCATGTTGGTGATCGCCGCCACGCCATAGATCAGTGCCGCGACGTTCACCGGCACGCCCCATTTGCCCAGGGTGAACTGGCCACCCGGTGCCCAGCCCTTGGCGCGGGCGATCAGCGCGGCGACGACGATCAACTGGAACGCGATGTAGATGCCGATCGCGGCGAAGCCGACGATGGTGGCCACTGCATCGGCCATGAACAGGCCCAGGCAGACGATGGCTGCCGGCATCACGCCCGCCACCATCAGCGCGACCGCCGGTACGTGGTTGCTGTTGAGCTTCGACAGGGCCTTGCTGCCGACGATCATCTCGTCGCGGGCATAGGCGAACAGCAGGCGGCTGGCGGCGGCCTGCAGGCTCAGCACGCAGGAGACGAACGACACCATCACCACCGCCATCACCAGCTTCGAACCCACCGGGCCGAAGGCGTTGGCGAGGATGGTGGTCACCGGATCGGTGTCTTCGCCGTTGATCACGCGCTGGATATCCGGCACCGAGAGGATCAGCGCCAGGCAGGCGAACATCGCCGCCGCACCACCGATATAGATGGTCATGCGCATGGTCTTGGGAATCATCCTGCCGGGGTTCGGGGTCTCCTCGGCGACGTCACCGCAGGCTTCGAAGCCGTAGTACTGGAACAGGCCCGCCAGCGATGCGGCGAGGAAGGCCGGCCAGTAGCTGCCGTCGACCTTGATGTCGAAGGTGTTGAACAGCACGCTGAAGTCGTTGTGGCGTTCGAAGATCAGCAGGTAGCCGCCCACCAGCAGCGCACCGCCCAGCTCGCAGATGAAGCCGAACATGGCGACGCGGGCGAGCAGCTTGGTGCCGGACAGGTTGAGCACGGTGGACAGGGCGATCAGGCCGAGGGCGATGCCGATGGCGGCGTTGCCGTGCATGTCGAAACCGAGCATGGCGGCCATGTACGGGCTGGCACCCACGGCGATGCCGGCAATGGAGGTACACAACGCCCAGGCATACACCCAGCCGACCATCCACGCCCAGCGCTTGCCCACCAGGCGACGGGCCCAGGGGTAGACGCCCCCGGAGATGGGGAATTGCGAGACCACTTCGCAGAACACCAGGCACACCAGCAACTGGCCCAGGCCGATCAGCAGGTAGGTCCAGAACATCGGCGGACCACCGGCGGCCAGGCACAGGCCGAACAGGGTGTAGACGCCCACCACGGGCGACAGATAGGTGAAGCCCAGGGAGAAGTTCTCCCACAGGCCCATGCTGCGTTCGAAGTTGGAGCTGTAGCAGAGGGCAGCGAGCTGCTCGGCGTCTTGATCGGTAACGCCAGCGGCACGCTTGGCAGGGGACCCACTCATCGTTGTTTCCTCTCAGGGGTTGATGGGCAGAAGGCATTCGTCCGGCGGGCCTCACGACGCCCGCCGGTTCCCTTTTCGGGTTGGTTTTTTAGGTGTGCAAAGCGACGGTGCTCTTTGCGGTATTACTGGCCGTCGTCGTACTTCGAGAGCCACTCCACCGCCTGCTGGTGGTAGCGGGTGAAGCCCTTGTAGTCGACCAGTTCCTGGTTGAGGGACTTGAGTACGCGGTGCATGCGCTTGGCCCACGCCGGGTTGGTGGCGATGTCTTCCAGGCTCAGCAGGTAGGTGCGGATCGGGAACACGATGGCGTTGCTGCGCGGCAGACGGTGCAGCGGTTGCAGCTCGATGCGCAAGTAGACCTTTTTCCCGGCGTTCTCGGCGGTCACCGTGGTGCGGTCCGGCGCCCACTCGGGCAGGGACTCGGCGGACACGTCCAGGCGCGGGTTGACGGTCAGCGACCAGTTCAGGCGGCGCACCGGGTGGCCGTTGCGCAGACGCAGGAGGAACTTCAACGCGCGGTCGAGCATGCCGGTTTCCTTCACCAGCGGCACCGGGCCGTGGAACTCGTGCCAGGCCATGCCCAGGTTGAAGCGCAGCGAGTAGTCGGCGCGCTGGGTGGCGATGCCCGCGCCCCAGTACAGGGTGCCGTCGCGTTCTTCCTGCAATACCCAGTCGCCCTGGGCCTGGCGGGTGACGTACTCCATCGGCTCGTAGGGCAGGGTCGCCGGATCACCGAAGGTGAAGGTGTCGTCGATGTTCAGCAGCTTGTTGGTCCAGTGCCAGCGGGTGCCGTCCTTCTCCAGGGAGAAGTACTCCGGGTAGTCCTTGGCATAGGACTCCATGATCAGCTCGAGCAGGTCCCACTGCGCCTCCATCATGTGCGGCGCGGAGACGTAATGCATGCCCGGGTCTTTCTCCAGGGTGATCGCACGGTCACGGCATTCGCTGATGTAGTGCTCGTCGATGTCGAACACCGCGCGGAAGGCATCGTTGCCCACGCTGACGTGCGGCTCCAGGTTCATCGAGTACATGTACTCGTCGTCCGGGAAGGGCCAGGGCGCGCGGTCGATGCAGGCCTGGCTGTTGGCGTAGGTGTAATCGTCGCGGTAGGTTTCGTCGGGGCGGAATTGGATGGTCATGGTCGTTCTCCGGCTCAGCAGTCGATGACCAGCCGCGAGCACTTGGCACGCGACACGCAGGGCATGATTTTCTTGTTGGCGGCCTTGTCCTCGTCGGACAGCCAGTCGTCGGTGTGGAGGATTTCGCCCTCCAGTTCGAGGACGTTGGTCTCGCACATGCCGCAGGCGCCGCCGCGGCACAGGTACGGGATGTCGTGGCCGGCAGCCTCGGCGGCCTCCAGCAGGCTCTGGTCGGGCGACACGTCGATGGTCGCGCCGCTGCGCGCCAGGGTGACCTGGAACGCCTCGCCGACGCTGCCCTGTTCGAGGAAGCGCTCGAAGTGGATGTGGCTGTCGGTCCAGCCATGGGCGTGGGCGGCATCGATGGTTGCCTGGATCATGCCCTCGGGGCCGCAGACGTAGACGTCGCTGCCCAGTGGCCGGTCGGCCAGCACCGCCGAAATGTCCAGGCGCTCGCCTCGCTCGTCGCGGTACAGGCGCACGGCGTCGCCGTATTCCTGCAGCAGTTCTTCACCCAGGCGCGCGTGGGCGTCGCCGCGCACCGCCAGGTGCACTTCGAAGGGCGTGCCGCGCAGGCGCAGTTCGGCCAGTTGCGAGCACACCGGGGTGATGCCCACGCCGCCGGCGATGAACAGGTGCAGGCGCGCGTGCTTGCTCAGCGGGAACAGGTTCACCGGGCGGAGGATTTCCAGCTCGTCGCCTTCCTTCACCACGTCGTGCATGTGCTTCGAGCCGCCACGGCCTTCTTCCACGCGGCGCACGGCGATCTGGTAGGCGCTGGCGTCGTAGGGCGAACTCATCAGCGAGTAGGCGTTGCGGTAGGTGCCGGCCGCGTGGGGCATCAGCACCACGACGTTGCTGCCGCCGGAGAATGGGGTCAGGTGCGCGCCGTCGGTGGAGGCCAGGGTGAAGCGCTTGATCTCCGGGGTCACCTGCTCGATATGGGTAACGCGGACATTCAGGGTTCCGTTGGACTGGCTCATGTGTCGAGCTCCTCGGCTTCCGGCAGTTCGCCGGGGACTTCGGCGTCAGCCTTCACGGCCTGGAAGGCGGCGAGGCGGCGGGAATAGTGGTCGCGGACCACCAGGGTGCGGGCGCAATGCGGGCAGTCGAAGACGCGCTGGGTGACGTTCTCGGTGTAGCCGTCGCAATGCACGCACCAGACGCGACGGACGAAGGAGCCGGCGTGCTCGCGCAGCACTTCGTCCTTGTTCAGGTTGATCGCGTCGGCGGCCTGCATGGCGGTGCCGATGAAGCTCTCGGAGCCGGCCAGGTACAGGCGGGTGCCCATGCGCGACTGGCCCAGCAGGGCGTGCAGGTCATCGACCAGCGCGCGGTTGCTCGGGTAGATCGAGAGCTCGACGTCAGTGATGTCGCGCAGGGCGGCGAGGTGATCCTGGCCGGAGAAGGATTCGCTGGAATACAGCACGCGGATGGGTGCGGTGCGCGGCATTTCGGCGAGCAGACGGAGCATGGCGCTGCCGCCGCTGCCCTGGCCGGCGATGATGTGGTGGTTGCCACCGGCGAGCGGGCGCAACTGGTCGTAGACCGGCCGGCTCTTGATACCTGTGATGAGCATTATTCTTGTGCCTCCAGAACTGCCGGCTCTCTCGGTCAGGAGCGCCAGCGCGATTCGAGGACCCGCGCACGGTCACGGGTCGAAGGAGACAGGGCACAGACTGTGCCAAATAATTAAGTAATTGAAATTTAAAGGAAAAGTAAAAATACGAGATCAGAGGTGTAAGCAGAAATGACAACGGCTGTAGGCAGGGATGCAGCGGTGGATTGTCGCAGGGGCATTTGTGCTGGATGCGTAAAAGCCGCGTGACCGGGTAGTCCCGCGGATGCATGGATGGTGGGCTTTTGCAGGAGAGAAGGGAGCGCTTAGTTCTTGTTCGCGAACCTTGTCGTACCTCGGTGCCTGCGGCTGCCCTCACCCCAGCCCTCTCCCAGAGGGAGAGGGGGCCGTCTGGAGCGCTCTGAAAGCTGGGGGGTAGCCGGCGAGCTCGTTAGGTGAAGCTCGCGCCGATCAGTCCCCTCTCCCTCTGGGAGAGGGTTAGGGTGAGGGGCTTCGGTACAGGGCACGCTGTGTCAGGCGGCGCTCAGTCGTCGCGCTGCAACTTGCGGATCAGCGTGCCGACGTCGATGCCCAGGTGGATCGCCGCCTTGCGCTTGCTGCCGCACAGGCGCACCGCGCGCAGGATGACCTGGCGTTCGTAGCGCTGCACCTGGGCCTTGAGCGGCTGGTCGTCGATGGTCGCAGCCGGTTCGTCGAGCGCGACGGGGCTGCCGGCCGGCGGTGCGCCGAGCAGCTCCGGCGGCAGGTGCAGTTCATCGGCGACATCGTCGGCCAGTACCGCCAGGCGTTCGAAGATGTTCACCAGCTCACGGATGTTGCCGGGGTAGTCATAGCCCAGCAGGCGTTCGCGGCATGCCGAGGACAACCGCAGCGGCGGCTGGCGGTCGCGGTTGATCCGCGCCAGGAGGATGTCCATCAGCACCGGCAGGTCGTCGCGGTGGGCGCGCAGCGGCGGGATTTCCACCGGCAGCACGGCCAGGCGGTAGTAGAGGTCGGCGCGGAATTCGCCGGCCGCGACCTGGGCGCGCAGGTCCTTGTTGGTGGCGGCGATCACCTGCACCTGGACCTGTTTCGACAGCGGTGAACCCACCGGCTGGATGGTGCCGTCTTCCAGGAACTTGAGCAGCTTGGCCTGTACCTGCAGCGGGATCTCGCCGATCTCGTCGAGGAACAGCGTGCCGCCCGAGGCGCTCTCGATATAGCCGCGCTTGCCCGACTGCAATGCGCCGGTGAAGGCGCCGCGCTCGTAGCCGAACATCTCCGACTCGAACAGCGTCTCGGGGATGCTCGCGCAGTTCACGTCGATGAAGGGCCGGTCGCCCCAGCCGGCGGCGCGGTGGATGTGCCGGGCGATGGCGGTCTTGCCGACGCCGGGCTCGCCGAGCAGCAGCAGGCGCGCGCGGCGGCGGAAGGCGCGAACGCCCATGTCGGCGATGGAGGAGAGCAGCGGCGACATGTGCAGCGCATTGTCCTGCGGGTCGCCCAGGCCCTGCAGGTCGGTGGTCGAGGCGCGCCCGGAGGGGCTGCGCAGGCTGCCGGCGGTGCCCGGCTCGTATTCGCGCTGGATCAGCAGGTTGTAGGGCTTCTCGTAGGCACCGGTGGGCACGGCCTGGGCGCGGGTGAGGAACACCCGGCCATCGCGGGAGCGGGTCAGTGCACTCTTGCCGCCACGGCGCAGAGCCTGCTGGAAATCGTCGAACTGCAGCGCCGAGCGCTGGAAGAAGTCCACGTCGGGCAGGCCCAGCACATCGACGCGGGTGACGCGGTTGACCCGCTCTGCCGCCAGGTTGATGAAGCGCACCCGCGAGTCGCCGTCGCAGACGATCAGCGCCTCGCTGAAGCTGTCGAGCAGGGCATGCAACGCCGGCGTCTCCAGCAGCGCGGAGAGCATCTCCCCGGACGCGCTGACCGAGGAGCGCATGCCCATCCGTAGCGGCGCGAAGAAGCCTTCTTCGCTCATGCTTCTTTGCTCATGGATGTAGCTCCGTCGCCTTGTTCGCCAAGCGCAGCACGAAGACGCGCCAGGCCACGCCCTCGCGGATGAGGATACGCGAGCAGTGGCTGTTGAAGGACTGGTAGTTGCCGAACTGGTCCGGCAGGTCGAGCACCTGCCAGGTGCGTTCGGGCAGCGGCATGCGGTTCAGTGTCGAGGCCAGGCCGGCGGCGCGGGTGATGCCGAAGGTCTGCTCGAAGGCCGCGTTGCGCCATTGCGGCTGGGCCGCCTCGTCGATCACCAGCACCGCGTCGGGCACCGCGTCGAACACCCGGCGCAGTGCTTCGATACGCTGCTCGGCGTCGTGCTGCATGCGCAGCTCCTGGCTGACGTCGCGCAGGCTGCCCCACATGCGCAGCAGGCGGCCGTTGTGGATGCTGGCGCGCACGTCGTTCTCCACGTAGGCCGGCGAGCCGTCATGACGGCGGTCCACCGACAGCGCGCCATCGACGTGGAATTCCGCCTCGATCAGGCGCCGCACGAACTCCTCGTTGGCCGGGCTGCGCGGCCAGTACAGGCGCACCGGCTGTTCGCTGAAATCGACGTCGGCGGGCATCTCGTAGATGTTGGCCATGGCGCGGTTGCACATGCGCCAGTAGGAGCGGTTCTCGAACACCTGGCGGACGATCTCGTCGGGCGTCTCGCGCACGTCCACCGACTCGGCGAACTCGATGCACCAGTAGGCCACTCGCGCGCTGAAGAGCATCTGGCTCATCACTTCATTGGCGCTCTGCAGCTCGCCCAGGCGACGACTGACCGGCCCCAGCGGCATCTTCACCAGATGCAGGCGCGCCGGCTCGCCGTCGCGCCATTGCAGCACGCCGCTGGCGAGCACCGGCAGCAGGCCGCCGCTGTGGCGGATCAGGGTCAACTCGAGGTCCTGCACGCGCTCATCGGCCGGCGGGTTGGCAAACAGCTGCATCAGCGCGTTCAGCGAGTCGGCGGTGTAGATCAGTTCGGCACCCTGGCCGTCCAGCGAGCCAGGCGGGTACCCGAGCTGGTCGGTCTGCTCGGCGGAGACTTCGATGAAGCGTCCCTGGGACGTCAGGCTGTCGGACAGCAACAGGCCTCTGTCCAGCAGCAGTTTTAGCGGGTCCATTTCTCCCTCCAAGGCAGATCTCCAATGCAGATTCCCAACACGACGGTGCGGCCACTCGGCGGCCCGCAGGGAGAGCAAGGCATGTTGCATGCCAGCCTGAAACGCCCGTGCGCCGCGGGGGTGCTGAAGGGGTGTGTGCAAAATCGCAGCACTCCATGCAAGCGTGCAGCGCAGTTTGCAGAATATCCGTTGAATTGCTGCAGCGGCGCGCGCGGCGATGGAAGGCGAGTGGGATCTGTCGCAAATACTGGCCAGTTGATAGCTTTTGAGTTCGTTTGAGCGACTGGCGCTGCTAGGATGCGCGCGCGTTTTCTTCCCCGTCCGTCCCAGAGCCCGATCCCTACAAGAGGCCAGCATGCGCAAGCACCGTCGATTGACCTTCCGCCACATCGGCCAGATCAACGTGACCAACCGCCTGAGCGGCGATGCCATGGGGACGGTACTCGATGTCTCGATGGGCGGGTTGCGGCTGGTGACGGAGGAACCGCTGGCGCCGGGCAGTTGCTACGACATGCGCCTGGAGATTCCGGTACGTGAGGATCACACCCGTTCGGTGGATATCACTGCGATCTGCCAGTGGTCGAAGAAGGATGCCAAGAACGCGCGCTTCGAGCAGGGGTTCAAGCTGGATCGGCCGAGTGCGGCGTTTACCGAGCTGGTGACGTCGATGTCGGTGAGCTTCAACCGCAGTCTGTTGGGGCGGGCGCGGTTATCGTGATGGATCTTCAGGAGGGGTAGTTCGGCGCTCGGGCGGGCCCTCACCCCAGCCCTCTCCCAGGGGAAGAGGGGGCCGATCGGTGTGTTGTGGCTATTCCGGAGTCAGTCGGCGAGCGTGGAAATATCAGCCCGCTGCAGACAGTCCCCTCTCCCATTGGGAGAGGGTTAGGGTGAGGGGGAGACCCCGCGGCGAACGCACAGAAAAGCACCCGCTCCGCCAGACCCCATCACCCCAGCGTCCCCAGTATCTGCACCCCCACCCGCTCCGGAATCTCGTTCTGCGACAGCACGTGCAGCCCCGGGCTGAACACCCGCGCATAACGCGCCAGCAGCGGCCGCAGTTGCGGCATCACGGTGAGGATCGGCGGGTGGCCTTCCTTGCGCAGTTTTTCCTTCACCACCGGCATGCTGTGCTGCAGCTGGTTGAGCAGGCTGGGTTCCACCGGGATGTTGTCCAGGCTCACCGGGCCGGCCTGCTGGGCGATGCTCAGGGCGCCGAGCAGGGTGTTTTCCAGGGCGTTCTCCAGGACGAACACGGTCAGCTCCGGGCGGTCGCCGGCGATCGACGAAACGATGCTGCGGCGCAGCGCGTAGCGCACGTCGGAGGCCAGCAGAACCGGGTCCTTGGTGGTCTCGCTGCCTTCGAGCAGGGCGCTGGCGATGGTGACGATGTCCTTGAGCGGCACTTCCTCCTGCAGCAGCTGGCGGAACACCCGGTGCTGCTGTGAATAAGTGAGCTGCGCCTTCAGCGATTCGGCGAGCTTGGGCGCCTGCAGGGTCAGGCGCTGCATCAGGTGTTCGACGTCGTCGTGCTTGAAGATGTCCGGCAGGTGCTCGCGCACCACCTTGTTCAGGTGCGTGGCAACCACGCTGGCGCAGTCGATCACCTGGTAGCCCAGGTTCAGCGCGCGGGATTTGTCGGCCGGCAGAATCCACACCACCTGCATGCGGTACGCCGGGTCGACGCCGAGGATGCCGTCGATCTCGCCGTACAGCTCCGGCGAGGGAATCGCCATCAGCCGGTCGGCGTGGATTTCCGCGCCGTCGATGCGCTCGCCGTTGATGTGGATGGCGTACTGCGAGGCCTTCAGGCGCAGGCTGTCGCGAATCTGTACTTCCGGCAGGAGGAAGCCGAGGTTCTCCGAGAGCGTCTGGCGCACGCCGCGAATCCGCTGCGGCAGCGGCGCGCCGCTGGCCTCGTTGACCAGGCTGACCAGCTTGTAGCCCAGCGAGATCGACAGCCGCTCCACCAGCGGAATGTCTTCCCAGGCCAGCTGCTGCGCCGTTTCCTGGTCCATCGCGTGCGTCAGGGCCTGGGTCTGCTCCAGTGTCTGCGCCTCGATGGGCGGGCCGGCCAGCGACAGCCGCCAGGCGATGAACGCCACCAGCGCGGCGAAGGCGAAGAAGGCGGTGTGCGGCATGCCCGGCACCAGGCCGAGCACCACGAGGATGCCGGCGACGGTGTACAGCAGCGACGGCGAGGCGAGCATCTGCCGGCGCACCAGGCTGGTGATTTCCGCGGACTCGTTGACCCGCGTGACGATGATCGCCGCGGCGGTGGACAGCAGCAGCGCCGGGATCTGCGCCACCAGGCCGTCGCCGATGGTCAGCAGGGCGTAGCGCTGGAAGGCTGCGCCGGCCGGCAGGTCGTAGACGAACACGCCGATGGCCAGGCCGCCGAACAGGTTGATCAGCAGGATCAGGATGCCGGCGATGGCGTCGCCACGGACGAACTTCGAGGCGCCGTCCATCGCGCCGTAGAAGTCGGCTTCCTTGGCCACTTCCGAGCGTCGGCGCTTGGCTTCGTTCTGGTCGATCAGGCCGGCGTTGAGGTCGGCGTCGATGGCCATCTGCTTGCCGGGCAGGGCGTCCAGGGTGAAGCGCGCGGTGACCTCGGAGATGCGCTCGCCGCCCTTGGTGATGACCATGAAGTTGATGATCATCAGGATCACGAAGACGATCAGGCCGACGATGAAGTTGCCGCCGATCACCACGTGGCCGAAGGCCTCGATCACCTTGCCCGCCGCGCCCGTGCCGGTGTGGCCGTCGAGCAGCACCACGCGGGTGGAGGCGACGTTGAGGGTCAGGCGCAGCAGCGTGGTGACCAGGATCACCGTGGGCAGCAGCGAGAAGTCCAGCGGGCTCTTCGACGACACGCTGACCAGCAGCACCAGGATGGCGACCACTATGTTGAAGGTGAACAGGGCGTCCAGCACCAGCGGCGGCAGCGGCAGGATGATCATCGAGAGGATCGACAGGATGATCAGCGGGATGCCGATGCGGCCGCTCTGGAAGGTCGGCAATAGTGACTGCAGTAGGCGCATGGTCAGACTCTGTTCAGCAGTTCTTCGGGAATGGGGACGTTCTGGATCAGCTCCGGGCGTTCACGGCGACCGGAGCGCCAGGCCTTGAGCTGGAGGATGTAGGTGAGGACGTGGGCGACGGCCTTGTACAGCTGCGCCGGGATCTGCTGGTTCACCTGGGTGGTGGCGTAGATCGCACGGGCCAGCGGCGGCAGTTCGAGCACTTCCAGGTCGTGGGCCTTGGCCATCTTGCGGATGTACAGTGCGGTCTCGTCGAGGCCCTTGGCGACCACGTAGGGCGCCTGGGCCTTCTTCGGGTCGTAGCGCAGCGCCACGGCGAAGTGCACCGGGTTGACGATCACCACGTCGGCGGTCCTGATCGTCTTGCTGATCTGCCGGTGCACCAGCTGGCGCTGCAACTGGCGGATGCGCGCCTTCACTTCCGGGCGGCCTTCCTGGTTCTTGTGCTCTTCCTTGCGCTCCTGCTTGGTCATGCGCAGCTTCTTCTTGAAGAAGAAGTACTGGATCGGGATGTCGATGACCGAGAACAGGATGAACACCACCAGCAGTGACAGCGTGATGTCGTAGAAGGTGCTGAAAGCCGTGGAAATGGCACTGCGTACATCGCCGCGTTGCAAGGCAAGCAGGCCGGGCAGGGCGCCGTGCAGCTGGTAGAGGGCGACGGCGATCAGCACTGCGATCTTCAGCAGCGACTTGGCCAGCTCGGTCCAGTTCTGCAGCGAGAAGATGCGTCCGAGCCCGGTAATGGGATTGAGCTTGGACAGCTTGGGCATGAAGTTCTTGCTGGAGAAGATCCAGCCGCCGGGAATCATCGAGAACAGCACCACCAGCAGCGGCGTGACCAGCAGCGGCAGCAGCGTGGTGATGAACAGCACCAGGTGGTGGCCGAGCACCAGCGGCAGGTCGTCGAGGCCGATCTCGCTGTTCCTCAGGTCGATGAAGGACAGCGCGAAGCCCTGCTTCAGGCCGTCGTAGAAATGCTCCACGCAGAACTTCAGCGCGATCAGCGTGGCCAGCAGCGAGAGCGTGGTGGAGAGGTCCTTGGAGCGGCTGACCTGGCCGTCCTCGCGACTCTTCCTGAGCTTCTGCTGGGAGGCCTCTTCGGTCTTTTCCTGGGCGCTGTGCTGCTCAGCCATGGCCGCCCTCGCGGAAGATCACGCCGATGGCGTCGAGCAGTTGGCGGGTGAGCTTCAGGTAGTTCTCGGGGATGTCCGGCAGGGTCAGCCAGATGCACGCAAGGCCCGCCAGGATCGCCATGGGAAAGCCCAGGGAGAACAGGTTCAGTGCCGGCGAGATGCGGTTCAGCAGGCCGAAGCAGAACTGCACCAGGGTCATGCAGAACACCACCGGCAGGGTGATCAGCACTGCGGCGGCGAACACCCAGGCCAGGCTGCCGGCCACCGACTCCAGCCCTAGGTAATGCAGGCCGCTGCCCACCGGCCAATAGATGAAGCTCTGGTAGAGGATGCTCACCACCAGCAGGTGGCCGTCGATGGAGAGGAACAGGAAGACCAGCAGGATGAAGTACAGCTGGTAGAGGATCGAGGACGACGACACGCCGTTCATGGGGTCGTTGTACACCGCCATGCTCAGGCCGAGCTGGGTGGAAATCACGTCGCCCACCAGGGTGAACACGGTGAACACCAGCATCAGCGAAAGCCCCAGCATCAGGCCGAAGGCGATCTGCTCCAGCGCTACCAGCAGGCCCTGGGCGGACAGCGGATCGATGGCCGGCGGGCGCGGCAGCGCGGCACCGAGGGCGACGGTCAGCGCCAGGCCGAGGAGAATGCGCAGGCGCATGGGGATCGCCTTGTGGCTGAAGATCGGCGTCAGGGCGAACACCGCCATGATCCGGCAGAAGGGCCACCACCAGGCCTGCAGGAGTTGCAGGGTGTCGAACGCCTGCAGAATGGATGCACCTTGCTGCATGGCATCAGCCGACCAGGCGGCCTGCCTGATGGAACGACTCGATGAACAGTTCGGAGAGGGTGCGCAGGATCCAGTGCCCGGCGAACACCAGCATCCCCAGGGTAATCAGCAGGCGCGGCAGGAAGCTGAGCATCTGCTCGTTGATCTGCGTGGCCGCCTGGAAAATGCTCACCAGCAGGCCGCCGATCAGGCTCGGCACAATCAGCACGCAGACGATCAGCGCGGTGATGTGCACGGCGTTGGAAACGATATCGACGGCGCTTTCCGGGGTGAGCATGGCGTTCTCCGAAAGGCCGCTAGAACGGCTGCACGCTGCTGGTCAGCGTGCCCATCATCAGGGCCCAGCCGTCCACCAGCACAAAGATCATCAGCTTGAACGGCAGCGAGATCATCATCGGCGAGAGCATCATCATGCCCATCGCCATCAGCACGCTGGCCACCACCAGGTCGATCACCAGGAACGGGATGAAGATCATGAAGCCCAGCTGGAACGCGGTCTTCAGCTCGCTGAGCACGAAGGACGGCAGCAGCAGGGAGAAGTCCAGGTCCTGCAGTTTCTCCGGCAGGGTTTCGCCGGCCAGCGAGACCATGGTTTCCAGCGAGGTACGGTTGGTCTGCGCGAGCATGAAGCGGCTCAGCGTCTGCTTGGCGCGACCGAGGCCGTCTTCCAGGCTGATCTGGTCGGCCTCGAAGGGCTGGTAGGCGTTGGCGTAGATGTCCTGCCACACCGGGCGCATCACCAGCAGCGTCATGATCAGCGCGATGCCCACCAGCACGTTGTTCGGCGGGCTCTGCTGCAGGCCGATGGCCTGGCGGAGGATCGCCAGCACGATGACGAAGCGGGTGAAGCAGGTCATCAGCATGAGCATCGCCGGGAGGAAGCCCAGCAGCGTCATGACGATGAGGATCTGCAGCTTGACGCTGAAGGCCTGGCCGTCCGCCGTGTCGTGCAGGTTGAACAGCGTGACCTCGCCGCCGGCTGCCTGCGCGTAGAGCGGGCAGAGTGCGGCGATGAGCAGGCCCAGCGTGGCCAGCGATCTGCCTGTCAGGGAGCGGCGCCGCATCATCAGGCAGTCAGGGCGTCGAGGCTGGCGCCGCACAGTTCGAGCACGCGCAGGCCGTAGTTGCCGTTCATCACCACCACTTCGGCCTTGGCGAACAGCGCGCCGTTGACCTTCACGTCCAGCGGCTCGCCGGCGAGCTTGTCGAGGATGATCACGCTGTTGGCGTCCACATCCATCAGCTCCTTCAGGGAAATCTCCACCGAGGCGACTTCCAGGGTGACGTTCACCGGAATCTTGCCGAAGAAGCTCAGGTCCTGTTGCGGTAGCGAAGCGCGCACGGGCTCGGCGGGAATGTCGGCGGCATCCTGGGTCAGGTCGAGGTCGCCATCGTTGATCAGCGACTCGAACTCGGAGTCGGAGAGAGAACCGGTCATGGGTTTTTCACGCTTTCCAGGGAGGAGAGGAAGAGGGTGCCGTCGTCTTCGAAGATGGCGCCGCGGAACAGCTTCTGCTGGTTCACGCGGACCTCGACGCGGTCCAGCGGGCGGATCGTCAGCACATCGCCAGGCTCCAGGCCGAGCACCTGCGAGAGCGGCATCCTGGCGGCGGCGACCACGCAATCCAGGCGCAGCGGCAGGTGCTTGATGTGCTCGACCGGGTTGCCGGTCACTCGCGGCGGTGGCGGGCCGGCGAGGCGGCGGGTCAGTTCGTCCGCCAGCGGATTGTCCAGGTAGAGGTAGAGCGAGGAGCGTTCGCCAGTCAGGTGGCTGACGTAGCTGAACTCGGCCACGTACTCCCACTGCACCTCTTCGTAGGTGGGGTCGATCTGCTGCAGGCGGCCCACCGACTCGCCCATCAGCAGGGCGCGGCCGAACAGGTCGACTACGTCCAGGCCGAGGCGGTCGAGCATGCGTTGCTCGGAGCTGCTGATCGGCGGCGTGTCGCGATTGGCGACCAGGGTGCCGCCGTAGTAACACTCGATGACTTCGGTCAGCAGGGCGCGGTCCATGGCGAAACCGAACTTGCCCAGGGGCGAATCGAAGAGGCATTCCAGTTCACGGGGAAGTTCCTCGTGAATACGCAGGTTATCCAGTTCGAGATTGATTCGATAATGCCGCAGGAAATAGTCGCTGATGATCCGCGGATACTTTCCGGAGATCTCTTTGATGTACTGCGGAATCTTGTGATAATGCCGGCCGAGTTTCTGCGGTTTCAGTCGGATCAGACTGTCGGCGGGCACACCATGGTGGACTTTTGATTTGCCAGTCATGCTCAGCGTCGTACTTCCAGGTTCGATCTGCCATCTGCCCAAGGACACGGGAAGTGTCGTGACCGCCGGGGTCGGCTGATCGTTGCTCGCGGCATGCTCTGTCTGCCAGGGCCTGAAATTGCTGCATCACAGGCTGCTGACGTGGCGCAATGATAGCGATCTGAGGTCGCCCGATTAAATCAATAGATATCAAATGCTGTTTTTGACGGAACTTTTTGTCTATTGATCTTAATTAATCGGCGAGAAGCTATGGCGTAGTGCTGGCACTTGTTAGTGTGGGTGGGTTAGTTACAGGTTGCAGTAACTTCATGTGTGACGAAGTTGTTGCAATGCCACCCGTGAGATAGCCATTTCGTTAAAAGGTTTCGCAGTCGCCGAGAATTTGATCGGCAGACGCTGGCGATTGACCAACGAAAGGCTTTTCGAACGCACTAGCGAATGGAAAGTTGCGGTGAACAGTGTAAGCCAGTCGATCGATCAATTATGTGAAACGCTGCTCGTAGAGCGGCCGGCGCAGAAAAAAGTTGCGATCATCGGGCCGTCCGCGGACGCCGCTCACGCCCTCCTTTTGCAGACGCTGCTGGCCGAAGGCTGCCGTGTCGAACGCTTCTCCGGCTTCGCCGAACTGGCCCGTGCGCGCAGCGACGCTGCGCTGCTGTTCATCCTCGCCGGCGCTTTCCCCGCTCCCGACCTCTATGCGCAGGTTGGCGCGCTGCTCAGCGATGGCCGCGAGCGCGACGTGGTGCCCATCGTCGGTTATGAAGAGCAGGACAAGGCCGCCACCCTGCTCGACCTCGGTTGCGTCGACTACCTGCTGTCACCCTTTGGCGCCGGCCAGCTGGCCGCGCTGCTGCGTCGCCAGGAAGCCTCCAGCGCCGCCCAGGAACTGTTCGTCTCGCGCTCCCAGGCCGGCCGCCGCCTGCTGGCGATGGCGCAACGCGTAGCGCAGACCCGCGCGCCGATCCTGATCACCGGCGAGACCGGCACCGGCAAGGAACTGCTGGCCCGCTACATACACGGCATCGCCAACCCGGACGCGCCCTTCATCGCAGTGAACTGTGCGGCGATCCCCGAGGCGATGCTCGAATCCATCCTCTTCGGCCACGAACGCGGCGCCTTCACCGGCGCGGTGAATGCCCAGCCGGGCAAGTTCGAACTGGCCAACGGCGGCACCCTGCTGCTGGACGAGATCGGCGAACTGCCGCTGGCCCTGCAGGCCAAGCTGCTGCGCGTACTGCAGGAGCAGCGCGTGGAGCGCCTGGGCGGGCGCCGCGAGATCGAACTGGACGTGCGCATCATCGCCGCCACCAACCGCGACCTGCAGGCCGAGGTCAACGAAGGGCGCTTCCGGGCCGACCTGATGTTCCGCCTCGACGTGTTGCCCCTGCACATCTCGCCCCTGCGCGAGCGCAAGGAAGATGTGCTGCCGCTGGCGCGGCGCTTCATCCGCCAGTACGCCCCGCAGGACGCCGAGCACGACCTGCTCACCGAGTCCGCCAGCCGCGCGCTGTTGCAGCACGACTGGCCGGGCAACGTGCGCGAGCTGGAGAACACCCTGCAACGCGCCCTGGTGCTGCGCAACGGCCTGTTCATCCAGCCCCGCGACCTCGGCCTGGCCGCGCCGGAAGCGCCCATGGCCAGCGTTGCCGCGGTGATCCCGCTGGCGGCCGAGGGCGGCCGCGCCGCGCTGCGCGCCAGCGGCAAGCTCGCCGAGTACCAGCACGTGATCGACACCATCCGCCGTTTCGGCGGGCACAAGACCAAGGCCGCCGAGAGCCTGGGCATGACCACCCGCGCACTGCGCTACCGGCTCAACGCGATGCGTGAGCAGGGCGTGCAGGTGCACTTCTGATTTCGTCTTCCGGGGGAGACCTTCCATGAGTTCGATCATGCAGGTGCAGCAGGACATGCTGGACCGGATGAACCGCTACGCCGACCTGGCCAGCGGCCCGGCCGTGCGGCCCGCCGCGCAGTTCGCCACGCAACTCGACGAGAGTGCGCCGGTACAGGGCATCGGCGCCAGCTTCGAGCAGGCGCTGCGCTCGGTGGATGCCGAGCAGCACCAGTCCAGCGCCGCCATGGCCGCGGTGGACAGCGGCCGGAGCGACGACCTGGTCGGCGCCATGATCCAGAGCCAGAAGGCCAGCGTGTCGTTCTCCGCGCTGCTGCAGGTGCGCAACAAGCTCACCGGCGCCTTCGACGAAATCATCCGCATGCCGCTGTAAGGACTGACAGTGCTGCAGAAACTCAAAGGGCGCCTGCCGCTCGACAAACTCAAGCTCGACCCGCGCCTGGGGCTGCTCGGCATTGCCCTGGGCGCCGCGCTGCTGGCCGCCGCCGTGGTCTTCTACCTGTGGCGCGACCAGGGGGCCTATCGCCCGCTGTACGGCGCCGGCGAAGCCTATCCGGCCGCCGACGTGATGCAGGTGCTCGACGCCGAAGCCTTCGACTATCGCCTGCACCCGCAGAGCGGCCAGGTGCTGGTGCGCGAGGAGGACCTGGCCCGCGCGCGCATGCTGCTGGCGGCCAAGGGCGTGAAGGTATCGGTGCCGGCCGGCTACGAGCTGTTCGACAAGGACGAGCCGCTGGGCACCAGCCATTTCCTCCAGGATGTGCGCCTCAAGCGCAGCCTGGAAGGCGAGCTGGTGCGGACCATCATGGGCCTGAAGGGCATCGAGCAGGCGCGTGTGCACGTCGCCCGCGAGGACAGCAACTCCTTCGTCGTGGGCCGTCGCGATCCGGCCAAGGCCTCGGTGCTGCTGCAACTCGCGCCCGGCCAGCGGTTGAGCCCGGAGCAGGTCGGCGCCATCGTCAACCTGGTGGCCGGCAGCGTGCCGCAGCTCAAGCCCGAGGACGTCAGCGTGGTGGACCAGAACGGCGTGCTGCTGTCGCGCGGCATCAACGGTGCTGGCGGCCCGTCGCAGAACTGGCAGGCGGTGGACGAGTACCAGCGCAAGGCGGTGGGCAATGTCGAGGAAGTGCTGGCGCCGGTGCTGGGCCTGGGCAATTACCGCATCAGCGTCTCCGCCGACATCGACTTCAGCCAGAAGGAAGAGACCCTGCAGGCCTACGGCGAGGCGCCGCGCCTGCGCAGTGAATCGCTGCGCAACGAGACCACCCTCGACCAGTTGGCCCTCGGCGTACCCGGCTCGCTGAGCAACCGTCCGCCGGAGCCGCCGCCGCAGGCGCAGCAGGGCCAGGCGCAGAACGCCAACGCCCCGGCCGGCAACGGCAAGGTCGCCGGCACCGACAACAAGGCCGCGACCTCGACCCGCAACGAGACCACCCGGCAGAACGATTTCGACCAGAGCGTCACGCACATCAAGTACCCGGCCTTTGCCCTGCGCCAGCAGAGCGTGGCGGTGGTGATCAACGCCAGCACGGCGCCCGAAGGCGGCTGGACCGACAAGGCCCGCGCCGACCTGGAGGCCATGGTGAAGAGCGCCGTGGGCTTCAACGCCCAGCGCGGCGACCTGATCACCGTCAGCGTGTTCCCGTTCGCCGCCACCGCGGTGGAAGAGTCCGCGGCGAGCTGGTGGGAAAGCAGCGCCCTGCAATCCATGGTGCGCTACAGCGTGCTTGGCCTGATCGCGCTGCTGTTCCTGCTGTTCGGCGTGCGCCCGGCAGTGCGCGGCCTGACCCAGCGCGCGCAGCCGGCGGCTACCGCCACGCTACCCGAAGGCGCTGGCGACCACCCGCTGGCCCTGGATGCCGAGCGCCGCCTGGCGCTTTCCAACGAAACCGTCGGCGGGCTCAACGTCCTCGGCGAGCTGAACCCGCTCTCGGAGATCCGCCTGCCGGCGCCGGGGTCGGGGCTGGAACACCAGATCGAGCACCTGCAGATGCTGGCGAAGAACGACCCGGAACGGGTCTCGGAAGTGATCAAGCACTGGATTGGCCGCAATGACCGACACGAGCCTGCCTGAAGAACCGAAAAAGCGCGGCCCGCAGATGCGCGCCGTGAGCTCGCTGGAACAGGCGGCGATCCTCATGCTGAGCATGGGTGACGAAGCCTCCGCGGGCATCCTGCGCAACTTCAGCCGCGAGGAGATCGTCAGCATCAGCCAGGCGATGGCGCGGCTGTCCAACGTCAAGCAGAACACCGTTTCCGACGTCATCGGGCGCTTCTTCGACGACTACAAGCTGCAGTCCAGCATCAAGGGCGCCTCGCGCTCCTACCTCGCCGGCATGCTCGGCAAGGCGCTGGGCAGCGACATCACGCGCAACCTGCTGGACAGCATCTACGGCGAGGAAATCCGCGCCAAGATGGCGCGCATGGAGTGGATCGACCCCAAGCAGTTCGCCGCGCTGATCGCCAAGGAACACGCGCAGATGCAGGCGGTGTTCCTCGCCTTCCTGCCGCCGGGCATGGCCACCGACGTGCTCGAAGCCATGCCGGCCGAGCGCCAGGACGAGCTGCTGTTCCGCATCGCCAACCTCAGCGAAGTGAACAGCGACGTCATCGCCGAGCTGGAGCAGCTGATCGACCGCAGCCTGCGCGTGCTCTCCACCCAGGGTTCGCAGGTGCGCGGGGTCAAGCAGGCGGCGGACATCATGAACCGCTTCAAGGGCGACCGGAACCAGATGTTCGAGCTGCTGCGCGCCCACAACGACAGCCTGGTCGGCAGGATCGAGGATGAGATGTACGACTTCTTCATCCTCTCCCGGCAGAACCAGGAAGTGCTGCAGACCCTGCTGGAAGTCATCCCGCTGGACGAGTGGGTGGTCGCGTTGAAAGGCGCCGAACCCGAGCTGGTGCGCGCCATCCAGGGCGCCATGCCGAAGCGCCAGATGCAGCAGATGGAATCGATCAACCGCCGCCAGGGCCCGGTGCCGCTGAGCCGCGTGGAGCAGGTGCGCAAGGAGATCATGGGCGTTGTGCGCGATCTCGCCGCCGAGGGCGACCTGCAGGTGCAGCTGTTCCGCGAGCAGACGGTGGAGTAACCGCGCATGGCGATCAAAGTCATCAAGGCCGACAGCCGCGCCTGGCGCCCGTACCGCTTCCCGCCGCGCTGCGCGACCGCCAGCGCCGACAACCACGGCTGGGACAGCGACCCGGCCGCGCGCCAGCGCGCCATCTCCGAAGGCTTCCAGGAAGGCCTGGAGAAGGGCTACCAGGACGGCGTCGGCGAAGGCCGCGAGGCAGGCCTGCGCGAAGGCTTCGAAGCCGGTCGCCAGGACGGCCTGCGCAAGGGCCGCGAGGAAGGTCGAGCCGCTGGCCGGCAAGTGTTCGACGAAGCCAGTGCGCCATTGCAGGCCGCCGTCGCTGCCTTCACCGACTATCACCAGGCCTTCCAGCACGCGCGGCAGAAAGAGCTGCTGGAGCTGGTGCAGAAAGTCGCCAGGCAGGTCATCCGCGTCGAACTCACGCTCAATCCCACGCAGTTGCTGACGCTGGCCGAGGAAGCCCTTGCCGCCATGCCGGGCGAGCAGGGCGAGGTGCAGATCCTGCTCAACCCGGAAGAGTGCGCGCGCATCCGCGAGCTGAACCCCGAGCGTGCCGCCAGGTGGCGCCTGGTGCCGGACGAGCGCCTGGCGCTGGGCGAGTGCCGTGTGGTCACCGCCCAGGCGGAAGCCGATATCGGTTGCCAGCAGCGCCTGGACAGCTGCATGGAAGCGCTGAGCGCGCACCTGCAGGACGAAGACTGACGTGGCCCTGGGCGACGGCTTCAAGCTCGAAGAAGCGCTGCGCTCGCTGGATTCGGTCCAGCTGGCGCGGGTCAGCGGTCGCCTGGTGCGCGTCTCCGGCCTGCTGCTGGAAAGCCTCGGCTGCCGGCGCATGACCGGCCAGCGCTGCTACGTGGAAGTCGCCGACGGCGAGCGCCTGGAGGCGCAGGTGGTCGGCTTCAACCGTGACATCACCTACCTCATGCCCTTCAAGAAGCCCGTCGGCCTGACCTCCGGCTCGCGGGTCTTCCCGGCGCCGGACGAAGCCGTGCTGCATATCGATCATTCCTGGCTGGGGCGCGTGGTCAACGGCCTCGGCGAACCGCTGGACGGCCTCGGCAAGCTTGCTGGCCGACATCCCCTGCCCACCGAGCTGCCGCAGGTGAACCCGCTGCGCCGGCGCCCGGTGTCCGAGCCACTGGACGTTGGCGTGCGCGCCATCAACGGCCTGCTGACCCTGGGCAAGGGCCAGCGCGTCGGCCTGTTCGCCGGCAGCGGCGTGGGCAAGAGCGTGCTGCTGGGCATGATCACCCGGCAGACCAAGGCCGATGTGGTCGTCGTCGGGCTGATCGGCGAGCGCGGCCGCGAGGTGCAGGAGTTCATCCTACACTCCCTCGGCCCGGAAGGCTTGCAGAAGGCCGTGGTGGTGGTGGCGCCGGCCAATGAATCGCCACTGATGCGCCTGAAGGCCACCGAGCTGTGCCACAGCATCGCCGCCTACTTCCGCGACCAGGGCAAGGACGTGCTGCTGCTGGTGGATTCGCTGACCCGCTACGCCATGGCCCAGCGCGAGATCGCCCTGGCCCTGGGCGAGCCGCCGGCGACCAAGGGCTAYCCGCCGTCGGTGTTCGCCAAGCTGCCGCGTCTCGTTGAGCGCGCCGGCAATGGTGAAAAGGGCGGCGGTTCGATCACCGCGTTCTACACCGTGCTCAGCGAAGGCGACGACCAGCAGGATCCGATCGCCGACGCCGCGCGGGGTGTGCTCGACGGCCACTTCGTGCTGTCGCGCCGGCTGGCCGAGGAAGGCCATTACCCGGCCATCGACATCGAAGCCTCCATCAGCCGGGTGATGCCGCAGGTCACCTCGCCGGAGCACCTGCGCGATGCCCAGCGCTTCAAGCAACTGTGGTCGCGCTACCAGCAGAGCCGCGACCTGATCAGCGTTGGCGCCTACGTGGCCGGTGGCGACCCGGAAACCGACCTGGCGATCCAGCGCTTCCCGATCATGCGCCAGTTCCTCCGCCAGGGGCTGGACGAAAGCCAGAACCTCGACGACAGCCGCCTGCTGCTGGACGCCGTGGTCAGCGGCAAGGCCGGCTGATGCCCGGTCTCCACGAAGCTGTTGGTAGGATGGGGGGAGCTTGCGATACCCATCGTCTTTCAGCTTGCGGCGAATCGCAGCATGGGTATCGCTGCTCTGCACCCATCCCACGGAAAACGCAGCGGGAGAAGCGCTTGTGAACCGCCGCGCCGAACGCCTGGCTCCGGTGGTCGAGATGGCGCTCAAGGCCGAGCGCGAAGCCGCGCGCCAGCTCGGTCTGGTGCAGGGTCAGCTACAGCAGGCGCAGCGCAAACTTGCCGAGCTGGAACGCTACCGCTTCGACTACCAGCAGCAGTGGATCCGCAATGGCCAGCAGGGCGTCAGTGGCCAGTGGCTGATCAACTACCAGCGCTTCCTCTCCCAGCTCGAAGGCGCGGTGGAGCAGCAGAACCGCTCCGTCAGCTGGCACCAGGACACCGCCGACAAGGCGCGGGCCGTCTGGCAGGAGAAGTACGCGCGCCTGGAAGGCCTGCGCAAACTGGTGGAGCGCTACCGCGAGGAAGCGCGCCTGGCCGCCGACAAATACGAGCAGAAGCAACTCGATGAGTTCGCCCAGCGTTTGCGACCTCCTACTCCCTAGCCCGTCGCTTAACGCATTGTTCTGCATGCACGAACACTGAAGTCGCTTAAATGGCGATTGTTGCAACAATTCCCGCTGCGTAACGTCCACCCCCGCCGGGCACGCCGCTGTGTGTGTCGAGGCGGGAGAGGGAATGTTCCGCTTTTCCGCCGTCGGTTCAACGCCATCCAATAACAATAAAAGGACTGCGGCATGAACCTTTGTCCATTGCTGTTCTGCACCTCGCTGTTGGCGCCCCTGTCCGTTGTGCCGCTGGCAGGCAATGCCGCCGACGGCCCCATTGGCTCGCTGGCGCGGAACCTGTTCGGCCCGCAACTGGAGGATGACTACGGCATCCGTGTCGGCGGCTGGGCGCAAGCCGGGCTGATGTATAACGACAACGGCAGCCGCGATGTCGCCGGCCAGGGCTTCTTCAACTCCCGCGAGGGCTTCAACCTCAATCAGTTCGCCCTGGCGGTGGAGCGTCAGCCCGGGAGCAACGTGATCGGCCGGGTCGGCCCCTTCCCTGGAACGATGCCGCAGGAGGCCGACTGGGGCTTCAACGTCACCGCGCTCTATGGCAAGGATGCGCGCTTCTTCAAGACCTACGGCTGGGACGAGGACCTGGGCGTCAACCGCGCCGCCGGCCCCGAGGACGAGAACTTCAACATTGCGCAGGCTTACCTGGACTTCTACTTCCCGGTGCTGGGCGGTTCCGACCTGATGCTGGGGATCTTCCACACGCCGCTGGAGAACGAGATCGGCTTCCCCTTGCCGACGCCCGCTCCGGCGGACTTCTACACCCATACCTATTCGTTCATGCACGGTCCGGCCAAGCATGCCGGCGCGCTCTATTCGTTCAAGCTGCCCAGCGCCAAGGACGAGTCCATGCTCGGCTTCGAGCTGGGGCTGGTGCAAGGCTGGAACAACCTGCAGTCGGAAAACCACGATCCGCACCTGATCGCCAACCTGCGCTGGCGCTCGGCGGATTTCCGCACCTGGGTGGACTGGGAAAACATCTATGGCAACGGCGCGGACGACAGCTTCGCCGAATGCGCCTGCGGCTCGCCGATCCCGACCACGGGCAACGCGCACGACCGGCAGATGCGCTATGAAACCTACCTGACCGTTTCCCATGCGCTGAACGGCGACAACCGCCTGGCCCTGGAAACCGGTTGGGGACGGCAGAAGGATGCGGCGCTGGCCGGATTCGCCGGCAAGCAGGACGGCACCTGGTACGGCAGCAACCTCAACTGGTACCACCGCCTGGGCGAGAAGCTGATGTGGAACAGCCGCGCCGAATGGTTCTACACCGACGCGCCGATCCACGTGGTGATGGCGTACATCGACCCGGCCACCGGCATTCCCGATCCCAGTTGGGGCAGCTTCTACGGCTTCACCACCAACCTGGTCTATACGCCGGTGGCCAACGTGCGCCTGCGTCCGGAACTGCGCTACGACATCCATGACGGCGATGGCCGCAAGGCCTATGGCGACGGTCGTTCTGAGCGCCAGTTGCTGACCTCGGTCGACGTCACCTTCTACTTCTGACCCCCGTTTGCCCGTCCGCGCCACCGCGCTCCGCAGAGCGGCGGCGGGAGCGTTCGGGCTGGAGAAAGCCATGAACGAGAAAAAGCACAGTGGCCCGGCCGCTACAGGACTCTCTCTGTAGCGTCGCAGTTCACGGCGCCCAGGAACTCCGGGACACGACCACGCTGGGAATGGCATGTTGGCGCCTGGTCTGGGTACCTTGAGTGTGGCTGGCGAGTGCCCCTCGCCGTAATGGGCGAGCGATGCCGACTATGAGGAGCCGTGATGGACCGTCTATTGAGCCTTGAAGCCTTCGTCCGGGTCGCCGAGACCGGCAACTTCTCAAAGGCTTCGCAGCAATTGGGGGTGACGCGCTCGGTCATCACTCACCGGATACAGCAACTGGAAGAGCTGATCCGCGCGCCGCTGTTCCACCGCAGCACCCGTCATGTCCGCCTGTCCGAGGTCGGCGAGACCTATTACAAGGAATGCGCGGAGATGGTGGCCAGCTTCCATGCGCTGACCGAGCAGATGCAGGACATGCGCACCCAGCCCACCGGCAAGCTGCGGATGCAGATGTTGCCTGGTTTCGCCATCGGTCATTTCGGCGCCTTGCTGGCGGACTTCACCCATCGCTACCCGGACATCGAGATTGACGTGGTGGTCAACGACCGCGTGGTCGATCCGATCGAGGAAGGCTTCGACGTGGCCTTCCAGATGTTTCCGCCGCAGGCGGAGACGCTGATCGAGAGACGTCTGTTCCGAGTGCGGCGATTGTTCTGCGCGGCCCCCGGCTACCTGGAGCGCCATGGCATACCGGAACATCCGCGGGACCTTTTGCAGCACAAGATTGGCCTCTATGAAGGCTATCCCTCGCGCAATCGCTGGCAGTTCCACGGCGAAGACGAACTGATGGAGCTCAGCCTGCATGGCCAGTTGCGTTCGAACTCTGTGCATTTGCTGCGCGACTACGCCCTGGATGCCGGCGGCGTGGTCTGCCTGCCAACCCTGGTTTCCAGCGACGACCTGCTGGCGGGGCGGCTGGTGCCGGTGCTGACCGACTATGCGTTGTCGTCGTTCGACTTTTCCGCGGTCTATCCCGCTACCCAGCGGCAGGCGTTGAAGGTGCGCACACTGGTGGATTTTCTGCTCGACGGCATCGGTGGCGAACCGGTATGGGATCGGCCATTGTTCGAAAAGGGTTGGCTAAAGCTGGCTGATTAGCTGATTTTCAAGACAAGTGTTCGTGTTCCGCGAACACTGTTGTCGGCCGATGTTGGATTGTGGCGACCCCGAATGGGCTCGTAACGTGTGCCTCACCCACTCGCACAACAACAATCAGACAACGGTGATCGGCAATGACTTCAACTGCTTTCAAGACCGTCTTCGGTTCGTTGGACAACTACCAGAAAGGCTCGGTCGAAATCGTCAAGGGCAAGGCCAGCCATTACGTGTTCTCCAACGTATTCGAGGTCGCCGAGCGTTCGGCGCCCTATGAGAAGGTGGTAGTCGGCAAGAATCTCGACTACGTCATCGAAACCCTCCGCGCCGAAGGGCGCTCCCCCTGGTTCACCTGTGCCCACGACGAGTTCGCCATCTCCATGGACGGCGACATCCGCGTCGATTTCCTCAAGCTCGATACACCGCTGGTAGAAGGCGAGGGCACCCGCCTGGCCGGTGAGTCGCCCAAGGGCAAGCCGATGGGTTATGTGCTGCTCAAGCGTGGCCACCAGTGCCTGTTGCCGGTTGGCTGCGCCTATCGCTTCGAAAGCGCCAAGCCCGGTGTGCTGTTGCTGCAGACCATCCTCGGCCCGCTGTCGGTACAGAAGTGGGCGGACATTTGCCTGAAGTAACCCATTCGACCCGCGTTCGAGCATTTTCGAGGATTTCGACCATGGCCATGACTCAAGAAAAAGCCAAATCTGCCAGCTTCGCCGCCGACCTTGTCCAGGCCAGCGACAAGGACCCCATCACCGGTTATCGCCGCTTCACGCTGGGCGCCTTCAGCTTCAGCCGCGACGAGTATTTCGCCAAGATTTCCTGGCCCGCCAAGGGCGAGACCCACTCCCACCTGATGTCGGCCGATGCCTTCCTGCGCGCGCTGATGCGCGATGTGGCCTGGGGGTTCTTCTACGGCTGGGTGAACTTCGACACGGTGATCGGCACGCAGAACCACTACGGCAGCGTCGACCTGTACGCCGGCACCTTCAACGGCGTGCTCAAGGCTTCGGGCGTCAACTACACCGAGCGCTTCGAAACGCCGCTGATCATGGCGACCTTCAAGGCCATCCTGGCCGACTGGACCAACGCCGAGTTCGACCCCTTTGCCGCGCCCCAGGAAACCGGCAGCGCCTTCGGCCGCAAGGCCGGTGACAACATCGAGGCGATCGACCGCTACCGGGTTGGCACCGACCGCATGCCGGGCATCCCCGGCGACTCGCCGCTGCGCGACGACCTGCCGGTGAACCGTCACTTCGCCGATGTGTCGCAGGACGAGCCGATGGTGCATGCCGAGCCGGGCTTCGAAGGGCAACTGCATGCGTTCAACCTGTTCAAGTATCTGTCTCGTTCGGACGTCACCTGGAATCCGTCGGTGACCTCGGTGTGCAAGGGCAGCCTGTTCTGCCCGACCACCGAGGAGTACATCCTGCCGATCTTCCACGGTAACGACCGGGTCGAGTGGTTCCTCCAACTTTCCGACCAGATCGACTGGGAGATCGCCAACAAGGACACCGGCGAACCCATGGCGCGCGTGGTGATGAAGGCGGGCGATATCGCGGCGATGCCGGCCGACATCCAGCACCAGGGCTATTCGACCAAACGCTCGATGCTGCTGGTGTGGGAGAACGCCACGCCGGACCTGCCGCAGCGCTACGCCCGTGGCGAGCTGGCGCCCTATCCGGTCGAGTTCTGACACCTGACCGGTCCTCCGGTGGTTTGCGCCACCGGGGCCGGTACTTCCGCACCGCTTTCCGTTCTGTCATGGCGCCACAGCGCCGTGAGGAGTACCCCTATGCAAAATCAGCTGTTCATCGATGGCCGTTTCGTTCCGGCGATCAACGGAGGCACCCTGGATGTCCTGTCCCCCCACGATGGCTCACTGATCACCTCGATCGCCGCCGCCGAGGTGGCGGATGTCGACCTCGCCGTAGCCGCCGCGCACCGAGCCTTTCCTGCCTGGGCTGCGCTGGGGGCCGCGGAGCGGGGGCGCCTGCTGCTGAAGCTGGCCGATCGCATCGAGGCCGTCGCCGACGAACTGGCTCAGCTGGAGTCGCTGGATACCGGGCATCCGATCCGCGATTGCCGTGGCCTGGATGTCCCGCGCACTGCCGCCTGTTTCCGCTACTTCGGCGGCATGGCGGACAAGATCGAGGGCTCGGTAATCCCGGTGGAGGCTGGCTTCCTCAACTACGTGCAGCGCAAGCCCATCGGCGTGGTCGGGCAGATCGTGCCGTGGAACTTCCCGCTGATGTTCACCAGCTGGAAAATGGGCCCGGCATTGGCCGCCGGCAATACCGTGGTGATCAAGCCGTCGGAGATCACGCCGCTGTCGACCTTGCGCATTGCCGAACTGATGCACGAGGTCGGTTTCCCTGCCGGGGTGGTCAACGTGGTGCCCGGCTATGGCCACACTGCCGGCCAGCGCCTGGCCGAGCATCCCGATGTGGGCAAGATCGCCTTCACCGGTTCCACCGCCATTGGCCGGCGCATCGTCGAAGCGTCCCAGGGCAACCTCAAGCGCGTACAACTGGAACTGGGCGGCAAGGGCGCCAATATCGTCTTCGCCGATGCTGACCTGGAAGCCGCCATCAACGGGGCGGCCTGGGCCATCTTCCACAACCAGGGGCAGGCCTGCATCGCCGGTTCGCGCCTGGTGCTGCACGAGGACATCGCCGATGCCTTCCTCGAGCGTTTCATTGCGTTGGCGCGCTCCATCCGCCTGGGCAATCCGAGCGACCCGCAGACCGAGATGGGCCCCCTGACCTCGGCGCTGCACCGTGACCGCGTGCTGGCCTACGTCGATATTGCTCGCCAGCAGGGCGGCAGGGTGCTGACCGGCGGCAAGGCACCCAGTGCGCCGAGTCTCGCCAATGGGTACTACGTCGAACCAACCGTGGTCGAGGCCAAGGTGGACGACCGCGTGGCCCAGGAGGAGGTTTTCGGTCCCTTCGTCACCGTGCTGCGCTTCCGTACCGACGAAGAGGCGCTGGCGATTGCCAATGCCACGCCCTACGGCCTGGGCAGCGGCCTGTGGACGCGCGACCTGCAGCGGGCGCACCGCATGGCCGCAGGCATCCGCGCCGGCATGTGCTGGATCAACTGCTACAAGCGGGTCAGCCCCGGCAGCCCCTTCGGTGGCGTTGGCCAGTCGGGCTACGGCCGCGAAATGGGCTTCGAGGCGATCCACGATTACACCGAGGCGCATTCGGTGTGGGTCAACGTCGATGCTCGCATTCCCCCGCATTTCAAACGTTGAGGCGCACCATGGATGCTTTCGTTTACCAGAGCCTGCCGATCCGCGTGATCTTTGGCTGGAACAGGATTGATGCGCTGGCCGAAGAGATCGAGCGGCTGGGCGCAAGACGCGCGCTGATCCTCACCACGCCGGAGCAGCGCGAGCTAGGCGAACGGATCGCCGGGCTGCTGGGTGAGCGCTCGGCGGGCGTCTATCCGCAGGCAGTGATGCATGTACCGGTGGAGGTTGCCCAGGCGGCCTGCGAGGAAGCCAAGCGGCTGGGCGCGGATTGCTGCGTGGCGGTCGGCGGCGGCTCGACCATCGGCCTGGGCAAGGCCATCGCGCTGGAGTTCGGCCTGCCGATTCTGGCGATTCCGACCACTTATGCCGGCTCCGAGATGACGCCGATCTACGGCCTTACCGAGAATCGCTTGAAGAGGACCGGACGCGATGTCCGCGTGCTGCCCAGGACGGTGATCTACGATCCGCAGTTCAGCCTCAGCCTGCCCGCGGACATCTCCGCCTGCTCGGGGATGAACGCCATGGCCCACGCCATCGAGGCGCTCTATGCCGAAGACGCCAACCCCATCGTCAGCCTGATGGCTGAAGACTCGATCCGTGCGCTGGCCGAGGCCTTGCCGACGATCGTCGACGATCCGCAGGATCGCCAGGCCCGTGGCCGTGCGCTGTATGGCGCCTGGTTGGCGGGTATCTGCCTGGGATCGGTAGGCATGGCCATCCATCACAAGCTCTGCCACACGCTGGGCGGCACCTTCAACCTGCCGCATGCGCAAAGCCATGCGGTACTGCTGCCGTACTCGGTGAACTACAACCGCGACGCGGCACGGCCGGCACTGGAACGGGCCGCGCGAGCGCTGGGCGGCAGTCAGGCGGAGGAAGTCGGCGGCCTGCTGTATGCGCTGAACCGGCGGATCGGCGTTCCAACGTCCCTCGCCGAGATCGGCTTCCCACCCGAAGGGCCGGCGGAAACCGCGCGCATCGCTTGCTCCAATCCGTACTACAACCCGCGTCCCTTCGAGGCCGACGCCATCCAAGCGCTGCTCGAGCGCGCCCGCGCCGGCATGCCGCCGGCCTGAGTGCCGGCAAACCAAAACAAGAATCCATGAGGTGCGCCAATGAACAGTCATAGCGACATCGACGAAGCGACGATCACCGGGCAGGTGCTACACAGCCTTGAGGCCACACCCGATCGGCGCCTGCGACACCTGGTGCAGGCGCTGGTGCGGCACATGCACGCGTTCGTCAGCGAGGTCGAGCTGAGCGAGGAGGAGTGGTTCGAAGGTATTCGTTTCCTCACCGAGACGGGACAGAAGTGCGATGGGCGAATCCGTCAGGAGTTCATCCTGCTGTCCGACGTGCTGGGTGTGTCGATGCTGGTGGATGCGATCAACCACCGATACTCCCAGGAGGCCACTGCGACCACGGTGTTCGGCCCTTTCTACATCGCCGGCATGCCGGAGCGGGCCTACGGCGAAAACATGGCCCTGACATCCGGTGAACCCATACTGGTGCGGGGGAAGGTGTTCGATACGCTGGGGCGGCCGCTGGTCGGTGCCTGCCTGGATGTCTGGCAGTGCGCCGCCAATGGCATGTATTCGGGGCAGGATATCGGACAGGCCGAGGGCAACCTGCGCGGTCGCTATCACACCGACGAACAGGGGTGTTATGCCATTCGCTCGACGTTGCCGGTGAGCTATCCGATTCCCACCGATGGGCCGGTGGGGCGGCTGCTGAACGCTACCGCCCGCCATCCGTGGCGTCCCGCGCACCTGCACTTCATGATCGATGCGCCGGGCCATCGGCGGCTGGTCACGCACCTGTTCAATGAGGGGGATCCGTATCTGGATTCGGATGCGGTATTCGGTGTCAAGGACGCCCTGCGCGTCGCTTACCGATCCTGCGCCGCGGACGATCCACTGGCGGCCCGGTTTGGCTTCGACACGGCCTTCCGCATGGCGGACTATGACTTCGTCCTGGAGCCGGCATGAGCTATTTCGTCGTGTTCGCTACCGACCGGCCCGGCATGGACGAAAGGCGCGAGCGCCTGCGTCCGGCCCATCGCGAGTATCTGCGTTGCCCGCAGCCGCATGGTGTGCGGGTATGCCTCGGTGGGCCAACGCTGGATAGCGAGGGCCAGCGGATGAACGGAACCCTGCTGGTGGTACAGGCGGCGTCCCGGACCGAGGTGGAGGCGTTCCTTCAGGATGATCCGTACATTCGCAATGATCTGTTTGCCCACCTGGAAGTGCGTCCCTGGCTGTGGGGCTTGGGCCAGCCTGTGCAGGAGGCGGCATCATGAGCGAATTGCAGCTGTGCCGGCTGGGCGATCTGGTGGACGGTGGCGGACGGGGGTTCGAGGTGGAGCTCGATGGCAAGCCCCTGGCCGTGGTAGCGGTACGCAGGGGCGACCGGGTCTGGTTGTACCGTAACCGCTGCCCGCATTTTTCCGTGAAGCTCGATGTCTATCCGGGGACCTTCAGCACCTACCGCGGCGAGGTGCTGATGTGCGCGCACCACAGTGCCATGTTCCGCTTCGACGACGGTGTTTGCGTCGAAGGGCCGTGCAAGGGGCGGCAATTGGAGGCGCTGGCGATGCGCATGGAAGCGGGCGGGGTCTATCTACAGGGCTGATATCGCGTGCTAGCCTCCAGGCAGCCCCCACCAGTGGAATCTCTCCATGCCGTTGCCTGCGCCTGTGCCTGTGGATTTCGACCGTGTCCTGGACCTGTGGCAGCTCACTCCCGAAGGCGAGCCCATTATCACGCCCAGCAGCCACCTCCTGCCGGTGCGCTGGCGCGGCCGGGCAGCGATGGTCAAGCGTGCGCTGGACATCGACGAGCAGGTCGGCGCGCAGGTGATGAACTGGTGGAATGGCGAGGGCGCCGCGCTGGTCTACGCCTTTGACGGTGACACCCTCCTGATGGAGCGAGCCGAGGGAACTCGATCGCTGATGCACATGGCGCTCAACGGCGAGGACGACCAGGCCAGCCGCATCGTCTGTGATGTCGTGCGCCGCCTGCACTGGCCGCAGGAACAACCGCTGCCGCCACTGCTGGGGCTGCGCGAATGGTTCCGTGACCTCGCGCCGGCGGCGGCGCGTTACGGCGGCCTGTTCCCGCGCTGCCTGGAAACCGCCGAAGCGTTGCTCGCCAGCGAGCATGATCGGGGCGTGCTGCACGGCTACGTCCATCACGACAACATCCTGGATTTCGGCGAGCGCGGCTGGCGCGCCATCGATCCCAAGCGTCTGTATGGCGAGCATCTGTTCGACTACGCCAACCTGCTGTGCAACCCGGACCTGCCCACCTCTCGCGAGCGCGCGCGATTTCTCCGCCAGCTGGATGTGATCGTCGAGCACGCCCGTGTCGATCGGCGGCGCCTGCTGGAGTGGGTTCTGGCTTTCGCCGGTCTCTCCGCCGCCTGGTTCCTCGACGACGGCATGGCCGCAGAGAGCGATCTCACCGTCGCGCAACTGGCGGCCGCCGAACTGGACCGCAGCGCATGCTGCGCGTGAATCGCACGTTGTTGCGAGCGCATCCACGCCTGCTGGGGGCCGGGTTGTTCGGCGTTCTGGCGGGGCTGGCCTGCTACTGGCTGTCACCCATGACGCGGGTGCTGGTGGGGTGGAACGGCATGGCCTGGCTGTACGTGCTGCTGATCGGCTGGCTGGCCTGGCGCGCCGATGCCGCTCAGGTGAAGCGCGTGGCGAGCATCGAGGACGAGAACGCCGAAGCAGTGCTGGTGTTGATCATCGTGGCGGCGCTGGCGAGCCTGGGGGCGATCATCGTCGAACTGGCCACCGCATCCCACGCCGGTGACCGCGAGAAGCTGGTGCGTTATGCCTTCACGGCCAGCACCGTGCTCGGTTCCTGGTTCCTCATCGGCACCATGTTCAGCATGCATTACGCGCGGATGTTCTATGCCGCCCACGAGAGCAAGCCGGTGCTGCGCTTTCCCGAAGGCGAACAGCATCCGGACCTGTGGGACTTCCTCTACTTCTCCTTCACCCTCAGCGTGGCGGTGCAGACCTCCGATGTGGAAGTCGCCTCGCGTTCGATGCGCAAGGTGGTGCTGGCGCACTCGGTGATCGGCTTCCTGTTCAATACCGCGATCCTGGGGCTGGCGATCAACATGGGCGCCGGCTTGGTCGGCTAGGTGGGCGGCAGCGTCTCGGCGGCCAGGCGCAGCGCAAGCACGACGAAGGCCAGCGAGAAGCCCCAGCGAATCCCTTTCATCACGGCGGGTCGGCCGATCACGTGGTCGCGCACCCGGGCAGCCAGCAGCCCATAGCCGATGAAGACGAGGAAGGTCATCAGTGCGAATGCCAGGCCGAGCACCAGGAACAGGGCCTTGGCGTCCGCGCTGCCGGCCGGCACGAACTGCGGCAGGAAGGCCAGGAAGAACAGCCCGAGCTTGGGGTTGAGCAGGTTGAGCCAGAGCCCGGTGCCCACCAGTTGGGTGGTGCTGCGCGGGCTGCCGGCCGAGTCCAGCGCCAGGGCGCCGTTGCCGCGCAATACCTGCCAGGCGATGAACAGCAGGTAGGCGGTGCCCAGCCATCTGATGACCTGGAAGCTGGCCGCGCTGGCCTGCAGGATCAGCGACAGGCCGAAGGTCGCGAGCAGCAATTGCGGGACCATGCCCAGTGTGCAGCCCAGTGCCGCAAGGGTGGCCGCGCGGGCACCGAGACCGAGGCCGACGGCCAGCGTGTAGAGCACACCGGTGCCGGGCAGCAAAACGACGACGAACGCCGTCAGCAGGAATTCTGCGTTCATTCCCGTGGGTTTCCTGTCTGCAAGAAGTGAGGCCGTGAGGCCGGCGAACTCAGGGGGCTGGTAGTGGTGCCCTGAGCGAGGAGCGCCATTGTCCTGGCGTCGGCCCGAGCTGGCGGGCGAAGGCGCGGGTCATGTGGGACTGGTCGGCGAACCCGGCGAGCAGGCTCGCTTCGGCCAGCGAGCGGCCCTCGCCGATGGCCTTGTGGGCCACTCGCACGCGGTACTGCAGCAGGTACGCGTGGGGCGTGGTGCCCAGTTCGCGGCGGAAGCGGCGCAGGGCCGCAAAGGGGGTCAGCCCGGCCAGGCCGGCGAGCTCGGCCAGTGTGGGAGCGTGGCGTGGGTCATCATGAATCCGTTCGAGCATGCGCGCCACGCTCCGGGAGGGCAGGGCGGCCGCTGTCGTGGCGGTACGCCGGTCGAGCAGATCGCCGAACAGGTCGAGCAGGCCTTCGCTGGCTTCATCGGCGCAAGCGTCCGGCAGGCGCTGCAACAGGCTGGCGATGCGTCGGGCGAGTCGCGGGTCGGCCAGCGTCGGCAGGGGAAACTCCCGGCCTGCCATCTCCCGGCCGGCCAGTCGTGCAATCAGCGTCGGCTCGACGTACAGCATCCACCAGCGGCGGGGCGCACTGCGCAGGGGAATGCCGTCGTGCAGTTCATTGGGGCTCACGGTGATGATGTCGCTCGGCCCGGCCTCGACCTGGCCGCGGCCGCTCCACGAACGATGGCCGCCCTCCAGCATCACGCCGATGCCGTACTCGTCGTGGGCATGACGCGGGAAGCTGCGCTGGGTGAGGATCTCGACGGTGCGCAGGCCGGGCAGGGCAGTGGAGGTGCAGTTCACTCGGTGCAGCATGGGTCAGAGCCTGCGGGCGTGGGGTGGTGACTGGCAGAGTAGCCCCTTGTGCAGCGGTGCTCTTGAATGAAATTGACTCTTTCGCCGCTGCCGACCATCGGTACTCGGTTTGCCCCTCACCCCCACCCTCTCCCGAGGGAGAGAGGGCCGTTCGGTGTAGGCGGGTGGGCCGGTCTCAGCGGGAAGCGATGGCGCAGGAAAAACGGTGGATTCAGCCCTGGCACGGACTACCCCCTCTGCCTCAGGAGCGGGGCGCGCAGCCAGGGCTGGGGTGAGGGGGCTCCGGGGACTGAGAATGTCCAGGCTCAGAAGAACGGCCGCGACGCCTTGAACATGAATGCCGAGTCGCAATAGGCGTTGTGCCCGGAGTAGGCACTGCAGTCGCCGCCGGTGAGGCTGCTGCCGCTGTAGGAGAAGTTCAGGTCGATGCCTTTCCACGGTCGGCTGAAGTTCAACGACCAGTCGCCGTACTCGCTGACGCTGCCGCCGCTGCTCAGGCTCACGGGGGAGGCGAGGCTGTAGGCGGAGTACTTGAAGGTCACGTCGAAGCCGAGGTCGGACTGTACGCCCAGGTCGGTGAACAGCGTCGCGGTGCTGCGCCCGGCCTGGGCACTGTAGGCCGCGCCGAGGCGGCTGCCGAACACCGAGAGGCCACCGTAGAGCGCCTGGCTGTCGTAGTCGGGTTGCTCCGGGCGGCTGTAGCGCAGGGTGCCTACTTCGTAGCCCAGCTTGCCATCACCCAGCGGATGCTTGAAGCCGGCGTAGCTGTCGATCTCCAGGGGCTTCTCCTGCTCCAGGTTCGATGTCCAGCTGCCCACATACCACCCACTGTCGTGGGTGATGTCGAGGCCACCCTGGGCGCTGCTGGCCTGGCCCGGCTGGACCAGCCCCTGGGCCATGCTGCGCGTCGGCGAGTTGGCGAACTTGAGTTCGAAGTCACCCAGCTCGCGCTGCATCACCTGGGCGGCTGCATACGGCGCTGCACACAACATGCAGGCCGCGATGAGAATGGACTTGGTCATACTCCCCCCTTCTTGCGGCTGCGAGCCTTACATGGCTTCTTGCGAGCCTTCACCCCGCGTCGCACGCGTAAAAGGGTAAAGGCATTCGCCATGCCTGTGTCGACCGGTGGTCCATTAATCGACTGGCGCGGCGAGGGCCAGACGGGCCTGGCCCGGCGGTTTCCCATCGCTCGCCGAGGTTGCCGCTGTCATCGCTAACTGCTACATCTTCAAGCTCGTGCGCGACCATTGATCGATAAGGAGAATCCCATGGCCATCACTTCCGTTCCCTCCGCTGACGGGCAGGAGCTCACCATCGTGGTCCAGGGGCGTTTCGATTTCGGCGCACACCAGGAGTTCCGCAACGCCTACGAGCGCGTCGAGACCACTCCCAAGCGCTACGTGGTGGACCTGAAGGGCGCCACCTATCTGGACAGCTCGGCGCTGGGGATGCTCCTGCTGCTGCGCGACCATGCCGGTGGCGAGAGCGCGCAGGTCAGCCTGGTACACTGCAACCCCGATGTGCGCAAGGTGCTGGCCATTTCCAACTTCGAGCAGCTGTTCAAGATCAGCTGACGCGGCCCGGTCCGCAGTGGCAACGGCCATGTCCGAACTCCTCACGGTACTGATCGCCGACGACAACGCCGCCGACCGCCTGCTGCTGTCGACCATCGTCAGCCGCCAGGGTCATCGCGTGCTCACCGCCGCCAACGGGCTGGAAGCCCTGGCGCTGTTCGCCCAGGAGCGCCCGCAGCTGGTGCTGATGGATGCACTGATGCCGGTGATGGACGGCTTCGAGGCGGCGCGGCGGATTCGCCGGCAGGCCGGCGAAGAGCTGGTGCCGATCATCTTCCTCACCTCGCTGAGCGAGCCCGAGGCGCTGGTGCAGAGCCTGGAGGCGGGCGGCGACGACTTCCTCTCCAAGCCCTACAACCGCATCATCCTCGAAGCCAAGATCCGCGCCATGGGGCGCCTGCATCACCTGCAGCGGATGGTGCTGGAGCAGCGCGACCTGATCGCCCGGCACAACGAACACCTGCTCAACGAGCAGCGGGTGGCCAAGGCGGTGTTCGACAAGGTGGCGCATTCGGGGTGCCTGAATGCGGCGAATATCCGCTATCTGCAATCACCCTTTGCCTTGTTCAACGGCGACCTGCTGCTGGCGGCCTTCAAGCCTTCCGGCGGCATGCACGTGCTGCTCGGTGACTTCACCGGCCATGGCTTGCCCGCGGCCATCGGTGCCATGCCGCTGGCCGAGGTGTTCTACGGCATGACCGCCAAGGGCTACCCGATGGCGGACATCCTTCGGGAGATGAATGCCAAGCTCAAGCGCATCCTCCCGGTAGGGGTGTTCTGCTGCGCCGCGGTGCTCAACCTGAGTTTCCAGCGCGGCCTGGTGGAGGTGTGGAACGGCGGCCTGCCCAATGGCTACCTGCTGCGCCAGCAGCCGCGCGAGATCGTTCCGCTGGTTTCGCGGCACTTGCCGTTGGGGATACTCGAGGCGTCTGCCTTCAGCGACCACTGCGAGGTCTACGCCATGGAGGAGGGCGACCGAGTGTTTCTCTTCTCCGACGGGGTGCTGGAAGCGCGCAATGCCGCCGGCGAAGTGTTCGGGGAGCAGCGCCTGCGCGAGGTCTACGACAGCGAGCCAAGCTCCGCGCGCCTGTTCGATGGTATCCAGGCCGCCCTGGCGCGCTTCCGCGGCGAGGCCCAGGATGACGTCAGCATGCTGGAGGTCGCGCTGGTCCCCGAGGACTCGCTGCAGCGCCCGCCGCTGGCGTTCTCCGACAATGGCCTGAGCAGCCCGCTGGACTGGTCCGCCAGTTTCGAGTTCCGCGCGCCGACCCTGCGCAATTTCAATCCCCTGCCTTTCCTGCTGCAGTTGCTGATGGAAGTGCACGACCTGCGCCCGCGCGGCGGCGCGCTCTACACCGTACTCGCCGAGCTGTACTCCAACGCCCTGGAGCACGGCGTCATGGGCCTGGACTCCACGCTCAAGTGCGATGCCGCCGGCTTCGCCCGCTATTACCAGGAGCGCAGCCAGCGTCTCCACGAGCTGCACGACGGCTTCGTGCGTTTCCACCTCGACCTCGCGCCCCACGGCGATGGCGGGCGGTTGCTGATGCGGGTGGAGGACAGTGGCGAGGGTTTCGACGTCGGCGCGGTGCTCGCTTCGCAGCAGGCTGCCGGCAGTCTCTGCGGGCGCGGCCTCACGCTGGTCCGGCAACTGGCCGACCGCTGCCAGTGGTCGAGCGACGGCAAGACCGTGGCCGTGGAGTTCTTCTGGTCGGCTCAGGCATAATCGGGGCCTTCTTGTCCCCCCCCGCAGGGTGGCGAGCCGTCCTCCAGGGAGTGCCCCATGTCCGAGCCGCATCTCGATGGCGCCGTGCTGAGCAATTTGCTGTCGATCATGGAAGACGAGTACCCGCTCCTGGTGGAGACCTTCCTCAGCGACTCCGAAGAGCGCCTGCGCAGCATCCGCGAGGCATCCGCCGTCAGCGATGCGCCAGCCCTGCGCCACGCTGCGCACAGCTTCAAGGGCAGCTGCGGCAACATGGGCGCTTCCGTACTGAGCAGCCTGTGCAAGCGCCTGGAAGAGGCCGCACGGCAGAATGACCTGGCCAGCGCCCAGAGCCTGATCGGCAAGGTCGAGCACGAATTCTCCATCGTCCGTACCCTGCTGGTGCCCGGTCGCCCCTGAGTTTTCCGAGTTGGCCCGCGCCTTGCTATCTCCGTGTTGGATATTCACATCAACGGAGAACTCCGATGGCTGTCGCCCCGGATATGTTATTGACGTCGACGCCTGACACCAGGCCCAAGGCGGCGCTCTCCAAGTCTGCCCAGAATTCGTCGAACAGCAGCAACGACAAGGGTTCCAGCTTCGCCGATGTCTATGCCAAGGAGCAGCGTCCGGCGGCCAGCGAGCGCCCGGACAAGCCCGTCAAGGCGAAGACCGACAAGCCTCGGGACACTGCCGACAAGGGCACCGCGAGCAAGGATTCTGCTGCGCCGGCTGCCGCCGACCAGCCAAAGGTTGCCGAGGACGGCAAGGCCTTGCCGGCCGATGGCGCCAGCAAGGCGCAGGACAGCACGGCAGCCGATACCGAAGCCAAGACCGACGCGACCCTCGACCCGCTGCTGATGCTGGGCATGACCGGGCAACTGCCGGAGCCCGAGGCGCCACCCTTGGTGGTCAGCAGCGGGGCCAGCCAGCTGACGGATGCCAGCAGCGATGGCGACTTGCAGAAGCTCAACGAGATCCCTGGCGTGAGCCTGGCCCTGGGGTTGGGTGGCGAGGATCAGGCACCGCAGGTTCAGCAGACGCAGCTGGCCGGCCACCTGGTAGCCAAGGCCGACGGCAAGGCGAACGTCGACGCGAAGAACGACTTGTCCGCTGCCCTGGCCGCGCTGAACCCGGATTCAGCCGCCAAGGGCGGTGAAGCGAAGCTCGCCGAAGGCGCGCTGAAGGATGCTCCCGACCTGACCCAGCAATTGGCGGATGTGCAGACCGACGCCAAGCCGGAGATGCCGCGCAACGAGACCTTCGCTGCGCGTCTGGAGTCCCTGACCCAGGCGCTGAACACGCCACAGGCCATGACCACTCGCCCGGTGAACCCGCTGGTGCCCGGCCAGGCGGTGTCGATGCAGCAGAATGGCTGGACCGACCAGGTGGTGGACCGGGTGATGTGGATGTCCTCACAGAACCTCAAGTCCGCCGAGATTCAGATGGACCCGGCCGACCTCGGTCGCCTGGAGGTGCGCATCCACATGACCGCCGACCAGACCCAGGTGAACTTCGTCAGCGCCAACGCCGGCGTGCGTGAAGCGCTGGACAGCCAGCAGCACCGCTTGCGCGAAATGTTCAGCCAGCAGGGCATGGGCCAGCTGGACGTCAACGTCTCGGACCAGTCCGCCCGTGGCTGGCAGCAGCAACAGCAGGGTGATGAGCGCGGCGGTTCGCGGCGCGTGGCCGGTTCCGACAGTGGCGACGACGAGCCGATGATCAGTGGCGTATCGGAGATTCGCCCGGCATCGACGGCGCAGGGCAGGGGATTGGTGGATTACTACGCGTGATTCCTGTGCGGCTTGCGGGGCAGCGCGGCGCGCCTGAGAGCGCCCTCACCCTCTCCCAAGGGGAGAGGGGACTGTGCTGAGGGTTGGGCAGTCCGCAGCCATCCGGCAAGCACCTTCGCTGTTAAAGGTACGGGAGGCCCCCTCTCCCTCTGGGAGAGGGCTGGGGTGAGGGAATTGCCCGAGCAGTGAGTTTCCCTGTTAGTCGCCCCAACGCCTGATCTTCATGGTGCACAGGAAAATTCTTACGCTCCCCGTGACATCCTCCGTCTAGCCTGTAATATCCGCGGCGGCGCCAGTCGAACTGGCACAGCCCTTGCTGATACCCCCTGTATCAGCGCATTGCGCCGGAATAGTGACGGATATTTGGCATGGCCAAGAAAGAACAGCCTCCGCTTCCCGATGGACAAGCGCCCGCCAAGGGCAAGCTGAAACTCATCATCATTATCGTACTGGCCTTTCTGTTGGCGGTCGGTGCCTCGGTGGGCGGCACCTGGTTCTTCCTGCACAAGAGCGCCAAGCCCGAGGAAGCCGAAGCCAAGAGCGCCGAGCACGCGGAGCCGACCAAGAAGCAGGCGGTCTACGAGATTCTCGCGCCGGCCTTCGTGGTCAACTTCAATCAGAACGGTCGCCAGCGCTATCTGCAGGTGGCCGTCGCCCTGATGGGCCGCGACCAGGCGCAGATGGACGCGCTGCGCGAGCAGATGCCGCTGGTGCGCAACCAGCTGGTGATGCTGTTCTCCAGTCAGAATTTCGACACGCTGGTGACGCCGGTGGGCAAGGAAATGCTGCGTCAGCAGGCGACTTCCAGTCTTCAGGAACTGGCGAAGAAGGCGACCGGTCAGTTGACCGTGGAGCAAGTGCTTTTCACCAACTTCGTATTGCAGTAGGTACCCGCCATGGCCATGCAGGATCTACTTTCCCAGGACGAGATCGACGCGCTGTTGCACGGCGTGGACGATGGCCTGGTGGAAACCGAGTCCGACGTCGAGCCGGGGGCGATCAAGTCCTACGACCTGACCAGTCAGGACCGCATCGTCCGGGGCCGCATGCCGACCCTGGAGATGATCAACGAGCGGTTCGCCCGCTACACCCGCATCAGCATGTTCAACCTGCTGCGCCGCTCGGCGGACGTCGCCGTGGGCGGCGTGCAGGTGATGAAATTCGGCGAGTACGTGCATTCGCTGTACGTGCCCACCAGCCTCAACCTGGTGAAGATGAAACCCCTGCGCGGCACCGCGCTGTTCATCCTCGACGCCAAGCTGGTGTTCAAGCTGGTGGACAACTTCTTCGGCGGCGACGGGCGCCACGCCAAGATCGAGGGCCGCGAGTTCACCCCCACCGAGCTGCGCGTGGTGCGGATGGTCATCGAGCAGGCCTTCGTCGATCTCGCCGAAGCCTGGCAAGCGGTGATGCCGATCACCTTCGAGTACGTGAACTCCGAGGTGAACCCGGCGATGGCCAACATCGTCAGCCCCAGCGAAGTGGTGGTGGTCTCCACCTTCCACATCGAACTGGACGGCGGCGGCGGCGACCTGCACATCACTTTGCCGTACGCAATGATCGAGCCGATCCGCGAGATGCTCGACGCCGGCTTCCAGTCCGACGTGGACGACCAGGACGAGCGCTGGATCAACGCCCTGCGCGAGGACATCCTCGACGTCAACGTGCCGCTGGGCGCCACCGTCGTGCGCCGCCAGCTCAAGCTGCGGGACATCCTGCACATGCAGCCGGGTGATGTGATCCCGGTGGAACTGCCCGAGCACATGATCATGCGCGCCAACGGCGTGCCTTCCTTCAAGGTCAAGCTGGGTTCGCACAAGGGCAACCTGGCCTTGCAGATTCTCGATCCGCTCGTGCGCCCGCGCTGAGCGAATCCCAAGAGGACCCACCATGTCAGACGAAGAAAACGTGACTCCCGAAGAACAGGCACTGGCCGACGAATGGGCTGCGGCGCTCTCCGAATCGGGCGACGCCAACCAGGACGACATCGATGCGATGATGGCCGGCGCCGCCGCTCCGGCCGTGCCCGCCGCGCCGCGCGCGCCGATGGAAGAGTTCGGCATGGCGCCCAAGGCGCCGACCATTGCCGGCCTCGAAGGCCCCAACCTGGATGTGATCCTGGATATTCCGGTGACCATTTCCATGGAGGTCGGCCACACCGACATCAGCATCCGCAACCTGCTGCAGCTCAACCAGGGCTCGGTGATCGAACTCGATCGCCTGGCCGGCGAGCCGCTGGACGTGCTGGTCAACGGCACGCTGATCGCCCACGGCGAAGTGGTGGTGGTGAACGAGAAGTTCGGCATCCGCCTCACCGACGTGATCAGCCCCAGCGAACGCATCAAGAAGCTGCGCTGACATGGCCCGCCTGCTCGCGAAACTGTCCGTCCTGCCGCTGGCGGGGCTGTCCCTCCTGGCGATGGCCGACGAGGCCGGCAAGGTTCCGGCATCCAACCCGGCCATCGTCCACGCCAGCTCCACGCCGAGCCTGATCACCGGCAGCGCCGGCGCCCAGCTGATGCAACTGCTGCTGGGCCTGGTGCTGGTGGTCGGCCTGATCTTCCTGCTCGCCTGGCTGGTGCGCCGCGTGCAGCAGGTGGTGCCGCGCGGCAATCAGTCGATCCGCCTGATTTCCAGCCAGGCGCTCGGCCCGCGCGATCGTCTGGTGCTGGTGCAGGTGGGCGAGGAGCAGGTGCTGCTGGGCCTGACGCCGGGCCGCATTACTCCGCTGCACGTCATGCGCCAGCCGGTGCATGCCGCCGAGACGGAGCCCGCGCAGCCGGAATTCGCCCAGCGCCTGCTGGAATTGCTGAACAAGGACAAGGGCCGCCCGCAGTGACCCGTTCGCCGACTTCTTCCGTGCTGATCGGCGCGCTCAAGCGTTTCGCGCCGCTGCTCCTGGCCCTGCTGGCGCTGGCCGCGCCCCAGGCCTTCGCCGCTGATCCGACGCAACTGACGGCGATCACCGTGACCACCAACCCGCAGGGGCAGCAGGAGTATTCGGTCAGCCTGCAGATCCTGCTGATCATGACGGCGCTGAGCTTCATCCCGGCGTTCGTCATGCTGATGACCAGCTTTACGCGGATCATCATCGTCTTCTCCATCCTGCGCCAGGCGCTGGGCCTGCAGAGCACGCCGTCGAACCAGGTGCTGATCGGCCTGGCCATGTTCCTGACGCTGTTCGTGATGGCGCCGGTGTTCGACAAGATCAACAGCACCGCGCTGCAGCCCTATCTGAACGAGCAGATCCCGGCACAGGAAGCGATCACCCGCGCCGAGGTGCCGCTCAAGGCCTTCATGCTGGCGCAGACCCGGCAATCGGATCTGGAGCTGTTCGTGCGGCTGTCCAAGCGCACCGACATCGCCAGCGCCGACGCCACGCCCCTGACCATCCTGGTGCCGGCGTTCGTCACTTCGGAGTTGAAGACGGCCTTCCAGATCGGTTTCATGATCTTCATTCCGTTCCTGATCATCGACCTGGTGGTGTCCAGCGTACTGATGGCGATGGGCATGATGATGCTCTCGCCGCTGATCATCTCGTTGCCGTTCAAGATCATGCTGTTCGTCCTGGTGGACGGCTGGGCACTGATCATCGGTACGCTCGCCGGCAGTTTCGGGACGGTCTAGCGATGAACCTCTCTGCTGAACGACAGGAGCAGCCATGACCCCCGAAGTCGCCGTCGACCTGTTCCGTGAAGCGCTCTGGCTGACCGCCGTAATCGTCGGCGTTCTGGTGTTGCCCAGTCTGCTGGTGGGCCTGATCGTGGCGATGTTCCAGGCCGCCACTCAGATCAACGAGCAGACCCTGAGCTTCCTGCCGCGCCTGCTGGTGGTATTGATGACCCTGATCGTGCTGGGGCCCTGGCTGCTGCGGCAGCTGATGGAGTACACCCAGTCGCTGATCACCAGCATCCCGACGCTGATCGGCTGATGCTCGAGCTCAGCAACGCGCAGATCGGCGGCTGGATCGGGGCCTTCCTGTTCCCGCTGTTCCGCATCGCAGCGATGTTGATGGTGATGCCGATCATCGGCACCCAGCTGGTGCCCACCCGTGTGCGCCTCTACCTGTCCGTGGCGATCGCCGTGGCCCTGGTGCCGAACCTGCCGCCGATGCCGCAGGTGGACGCGCTGAGCCTCAAGGCGATGGTCTACATCGCCCAGGAAATCCTCGTCGGCGCCATGCTCGGCTTCGTCCTGCAGTTGATGTTCCATGCCTTCGTCATCTCCGGGCAGATCATCTCCATGCAGATGGGCCTGGGTTTCGCCTCCATGGTCGACCCCACCAACGGCATTTCCGTGCCGGTGCTGGGGCAGTTCTTCACCATGCTGGTGACGCTGCTGTTCCTCTCCATGAACGGCCACCTGGTGGTGTTCGAGGTGCTGGCGGAAAGCTTCAACACGCTGCCGGTGGGCGAGGGGCTGTCGAGCAACCATTTCATCACCGTGGCCGGGAAGCTCGGCTGGGTCCTGGGGGCCGGGCTGATGATCGCCTTGCCGGCGATCACCGCGCTGCTGGTGGTCAACCTCGCGTTCGGCGCCATGACGCGCGCCGCGCCGCAGCTGAATATCTTCTCCATCGGTTTCCCCCTGACCCTGGTCATGGGGTTCGTCATTGTCTGGATTGGCAGTGCCGACATTCTGACTCAGTACCAGGCACTGGCCAGTGAAGGCCTGCGCCTGCTTCGCGAACTCGTGGGGGCCCGCTGATGGCCGAGAACGACAGTAGCGAAGACAAGACAGAGGAACCTACAGAGAAACGGCGCCGCGACGCGCGCGAGAAAGGGCAGCTACCCAGGTCCAAGGAGCTGAACACCCTGGCCGTGCTGCTCGCCGGCGCCGGTGGTCTGCTGATGTTCGGCGCCAGCCTCGCCGATGCGCTGCTGCGCCTGATGCGCGGCAGCTTCGAGTTCGACCGCGCCACGGCGATGAACAGCGAGAGCATGCTCAACCTGCTGATCGCGGGTGCGAAGATCGGCGCCGACGGCGTCTGGCCGATCCTCGCCGTGTTGCTGGTGGCTGCGCTGATCGGGCCGGTGGCCCTGGGCGGCTGGCTGTTTTCCGCCGAGGCGCTGGCGCCCAAGTTCAGCCGGATGAACCCGCTGGCGGGACTCAAGCGCATGTTCTCCTTGCGCTCGCTGACCGAGTTGCTCAAGGCGCTGGCCAAGTTCGTGCTGGTGCTGATCGTGGCGATACTGGTGCTCAAGTCCGACCAGGACGACCTGCTGGCGATGTCCCACGAGCCGCTGGAGCAGGCCATGGTGCACAGCGCCAAGGTCGTGGGCTGGAGCGCCTTCTGGCTGGCCTGCAGCATCATCTTCATCGCCGCCGCGGACGTTCCGTTCCAGCTCTGGGACAACCGCAAGAAGCTGATGATGACCAAGCAGGAGGTCAAGGACGAGTACAAGGACTCCGAGGGCAAGCCGGAGGTCAAGGCCAAGGTCCGCCAGATGCAGCGCGAGATGGCCAACCGACGCATGATGCAGGCGGTGCCCCAGGCCGACGTGGTGATCACCAACCCGACCCACTTCGCCGTGGCCCTGCAGTACGACGCCGAGAAGGGCGGCGCACCGCGCCTGCTGGCCAAGGGCAACGACTTCATGGCCCTGAAGATTCGCGAGATCGCCCAGGAGCACAAGGTCACCGTGCTCGAATCCCCGGCGCTGGCGCGGGCGGTGTACTACTCCACCGAACTCGATCACGAGATTCCCGCCGGCCTCTACCTGGCGGTCGCCCAGGTGCTGGCCTATGTCTACCAGCTCAAGCAGTACCGCGCCGGCAAGGGCAAACGCCCGGGGCCGATGCCGGACCTGCCGATTCCGCCGGATCTGCGCCGCGACGAGTGAGGGTGAAGTGCTGCAACAGTGAAGTGCAGCAGTCTCGTGAGGCGCCGCTTGCCATTCTCAATACACGGCAGAGGTGCTTGGGGCCGCTAACGGTTGCCCCTTGAAGCGCCCGGCGAGTTCACGCAGCGAGCGCATCAGCAGGCTGGTATCGACGCCGACGGCGACGAAGTTGCAGCCCAACTCCAGGTAGCGCCGGGCGAGCCGCTCATCGGCGCTGAGGATGCCGGCGGCCTTGCCGGCTCGCCGGATACATGTGATGGCATCCTCGATGGCGGCCTGGACTTCCGGGTGCCCGGGGTTGCCGCGATGGCCCATGGCTGCGCTGAGGTCCGCTGGGCCGATGAATACACCATCGACACCGTCCACGGCGGCGATGGTGTCGAGGTTGGCCAGACCCTCGAGGTTTTCCACCTGTACCAGCAGGCACATCTGCGCGTCGGCTTCGTCCAGATAGGCAGGGATATTGTTCCAGCGCGAGGCGCGGGCCAGGGCGCTGCCAACACCCCGTACGCCAAAGGGTGGATAACGCATGGCGCGCACCAGTTCGCCCGCTTGCTCGGCGGAGTCGACCATGGGGACCAGAAGGGTTTGCGCTCCGATGTCGAGCAACTGCTTGATCAATGCCGTATCACCGAGTGCCGGACGAATGATCGGCTGTACCGGGTAGGGCGCCACCGCTTGCAGTTGGCCGAGCAGACTGCGCAGGTCGTTGGGGGCGTGTTCGCCGTCGATCAACAGCCAATCGAAGCCGGCGTTGGCCGACAGCTCCGCGCAATAGGGGTCGGCCAGGCCAAGCCACAGGCCGATCTGTGGCTCACCGGATTGCAGGCGTTGTTTGAAGACATTGATGGGCGTGTGCATGGGCCTCACCTCACACAAAGCGGCAAGAGATGCTGCCGAGCTGGTCGTAATCGACATGGAAGGTGTCCCCTGGCGCCGCGGCCACCGGGCGGGTGAAGGAGCCGCCAAGAATCACCTGGCCGGGCAGCAGGGTGACGTCGTAGGGCGACAGTTTGTTGGCCAGCCAGGCCACGCCCTTGGCCGGATGATTGAGCACGGCGGCCGAGACTCCGGATTCCTCTATTACGCCGTTGCGGTAGAGGATCGCAGGTACCCGGCGCAGGTCGATATCGCTGGGCCGCACCGCACGGCCGCCCATCACTACACCGGCGTTGGCGGCGTTGTCGGAAATGGTGTCGAAAACCTTGCGTGTGGCTTGGGTGTCAGGGTCCACTTGTTGGATGCGTGCGTCGATGATCTCCAGTGCGGGGATCACCCACTCGGTGGCGTCTAGGACGTCGAACAAGGTGACGTTCGGACCTTTCAGCGGCTTGCCGAGTATGAATGCCAGCTCCACTTCCACGCGCGGCACGATGAAGCGGGTGAAGGGGATGTCACTGCCTTCGTCGAAGAACATATCGTCGAGCAGCACGCCGTAATCGGGTTCGCTGATGTTCGATGAGACCTGCATGGCGCGTGATGTCAGGCCGATCTTGTGCCCTTTGAGCACGCGGCCGTCAGCGATCTTGCGTTCAACCCACATGCGCTGGATGGCATAGGCGTCGTCGAGGCTGATGTCGGGGTAGTCGAGGGAGAATTGCCGTACCTGCTGGCGCGAGCGCTCGGCGGCATCGAGGCGGGCGGCGGCTTTCTGAATGAGTGTGGCGTCGAGCATGGTGGGGTTTCTCAGCGAGGGTTGACCACGGCGGCCGGGGCCCGCAGGACCAGGGCGGCGCCGATGGCGATAAGGCTGGCCAGGACGAACAGGGCCAGGCTGGAACTGTGGGTGGTGTCGCGCATCCAGCCGATGAAATAGGGGGCACCGAAGGACGCGATACTGCCGAAGGAGCTGATCAGGGCGATGCCGGCCGCCTGGGTGCGGTCGGCGAGAAAGGCCGGCGGCAGTTGCCAGAACATCGGTAGCGCTGCGCTGGCGCCCATCCCGGTGAGCACCAGCCCGCTGAGTACCAGCGTGGTGTTGCTGGGCAGCAGGCCGGTGAGGGTCAGGCCGGCGGCAGCCATCAACAACGGCACGGCAAGATGCCAGCGCCGCTCGCGGCGGCGATCCGAGGAGCGCCCGAGGCCGATCATGAACACGCAGCCAGCCAGGTAAGGCAGGGCGCTGAGCAGTCCGACGCGACCATCGGATGCGATGCCGGTACCGTGGATCAGGCTGGGCATCCAGAACGCCAGGGTGTTCACCGCGAGCATCACCGCGAAGTAGATGGCCACCAGCAGCCAGACATGGCGATCACGGAAGATGCCGCTGAAGGAGGTGATCTGCTTGCGTTGTTCCTCGCTGTCGAGTTGCTCGCGCAACTCTGCCTTCTGCACCTCGCTCAGCCAGCCCACGCGCTCGAAGCTTTCCGGCAGGCAATGCCAGACCACCATGCCCAGCAGCACGACTGGCAGGCCTTCGATGAGGAACATCCATTGCCAGCCGCGTAATCCGAGGAAGTCATGGAAGCCTTCGAGAATCCCGCCGGACAGCGGTCCTCCGATGACCCCCGCCATGGGCACGGCGATGGCGAACAGGGCGGTGACCTGGGCGCGGCGGTTGGCCGGGAACCAGCGGTTGAGAAACACCAGGATGCCAGGGAAGAAGCCCGCCTCGGCCACCCCCAGCAGCAGGCGCAGGGCGTAGAATCCGGAGGCGCTCTGTACCAGCAGCATGGCGCTGGAGAGCAGGCCCCAGGTCACCATCAGGAAAGCAATCCAGCGGCGTGGGCCGACGCGTTCTAGCATCAGGTTGCTGGGCACGCCGAATAGCGCATAGGCGACGAAGAACAACCCGGCACCGAGGCCGTAGACGGTGTCGCTGAAGTGCAGGTCGGTACTCATCTGCAGCTTGGCGAAACCGATGTTGATGCGGTCCAGATGGGCGAAGACGTAGCACACCAGCAGCAGCGGCATCAGTCGCCAGAGCACTTTCTGGTGAGTGGCAGTGGCGCGGGAGGATGGGGCAGTGGTGGTAACGGGAGTGGCTGTGCTCATGATGTTGTCTTTATTGTGTGAGTGGCCGATAAGGGCAACGAGCGTCAGCTCGTCTGCCCCGAGAGAAAGGCGTGGACGTTGTTCTGCTTGTAGTTGAGCTCGGCGTTCAGCTCGCTCATTTCGAACGACAAGGCCAGTAGCCGACGCTGCTGGAGCGTCGCGAAGTGCGCGGTGATGACCTGAAAGAGCGCCTCCGCGACGTGTCGGCGAGTTTCCAGGTCGCGTCCCGCTCCCACTTTCAGGCTCATGTGAGCGAAGGCGTAGTCCTGTTGGCCGTCGGCCATGCGCCAGGTATCCAGGCGTATGGCGCGGCTGCGGATTCCGCCGAGAGGGAAGATACCGCTCGCACCAAGGGACGCGTGGACCTTCTCGAACAGACTGGGTAGGTTCGCCTCGGCTTCGATGTTGTGCGTGTACTCGACGATGAAGTGCGGCATCCAGAGGGCCCTCAGAGTCGGCTGGCGGAAGGGCCGCCGGCAGGATTGCCGGCTTGTGCGGCGGGAATCGCCGAGCCGTCCTGTGCGGTCACCGGGAGCACCACGTTGATCTGCCCGGTACCGGAGGAGCCGAAGTAGGGCGTCACCACTTCGGCACGGCCGTCGTAGGCCGACCAGCCCAGCGCGCCGAGGAGCATCGCGGTGTCGTGCATGAAGCCTTCGCCATGGCCCTTGGCCGCGTATTCCGGAAGCATGTCGCAGAAGGTTGACCAATCACCCTGCTGCCACATCTCTACCACCCGGTGGTCGAGGGTTTCGAGGAACGGGCTCCAGATCTTGTCGGCGAATTCCGGGGCTTGGCCGTTCTGGGCGAAGCGATGGCTCAGTGAGCCGCTGGCGAGGAAGGCCACTGTGCCGTCGTAGTGCTCCTCGACCGCCTTGCGCATGGCCCAGCCCAGTCGCGCACTGTCGTTGAGGTAGTGCACGGTGCATAGCGCTGAGACCGAGATCACCTTGAAGTGGCGGTCTTGGTTCATATAACGCATCGGCACCAAAGTGCCGTACTCCGGCCCGAGGGTGGTGGCGTCGTGGGCCAGTACGTTGACACCCAGGGCATTGCAGCTCTGCGCGAGGATGCGCCCGAGTTCAGGGTTGCCGGGGAACTCGTACGCCATGTTGGCGATGAAGTGCGGCAGTTCGTTGCTGGTGTAGAGCCCCTGGAAGTGTGGCGCGCAGTTGATGTGGTAACCGGCGTTGACCAGCCAGTGGGTATCGAACACGACGATGGTATCGACACCCAACTCGCGGCAGCGGCGACCGATCTCGTGGAGTCCGTCGATCGCCGGCTGGCGGCTTCCCTGGCGTGGGCCGGGCAGTTCGGAGAGGTATAGCGACGGGACGTGGGTGATCTTGGCAGCCAGCGCGACTGTGCCCATGGTGGTTCTCCTGGTGCGGGGTGCCGCCTGTAGGGCACCCGGATTCTTGTGATTGTTCTCTGCACGCCGGCGATGCTGGCGGCCTTGGGTGGCCGCTCTATCGTCGAGCCGTTTCCTAGACGCCCCAGCGGGGAATGGGATGGCTACCCATGGAAATGCAGACGTTCTTGATCTCGGCGAAGACCTCGAAGCTGTATTGCCCGCCTTCACGGCCAGTGCCCGAACCCTTCACGCCGCCGAATGGCTGGCGCAGGTCGCGGACGTTCTGGCTGTTGATGAACACCATGCCGGCTTCGATGCCGCGTGCCAGGCGATGTGCCTTGCCGATGTCCTGGGTCCAGATGTAGGAGGCCAGGCCGTACTCGGTTTCGTTGGCCAGCTTTAGCGCTTCGGCCTCGTCCTTGAACTTCATCAGGCAGACCACTGGGCCGAAGATTTCTTCCTGCGCGATGCGCATGCGGTTGTCCACGTCGGCGAACACCGTGGGCTGGATGAACTGTCCTCTGGCCAAGTGCGCTGGCAGGTTGGCCGGGCGTTCCAGTCCGCCGGCCAGCAGGCTGGCGCCTTCCTCGATGCCGAGGCGGATGTAGCCGGTGACCTTGTCATAGTGGGCCTGGGTGATCATCGAGCCGACCTGGGTCTTCGGATCCTGCGGGTCGCCGACGATCAGGCGCTTGGCACGGGCGGCGAATTCGGCGACGAACCGGTCGTAGACCGTTTCCTGGATGAAGATGCGGCTGCCGGCAGTACAGCGTTCGCCGTTCAGCGAGAAGATGGTGAACAGCGCGGCGTCAAGGGCCCGGTCGAGGTCGGCATCATCGAAGATCAGCACCGGCGACTTACCGCCCAGTTCCATCGAGTACTTCTTCAGGCCGGCGGTCTGCATGATTTTCTTGCCGGTGGCGGTACCGCCGGTGAAGGAGATGGCCCGTACGTCCGGGTGGCGCACCAGGGCGTCACCCGCGCTGGCGCCGTAACCCTGCACTACGTTGAGCACGCCGGGCGGGATGCCGGCCTCCAGGGCCAGACGGCCCAGTTCGTTGGCGGTCAGGGGCGAGAGCTCGCTCATCTTCAGTACTGCGGTATTACCCAACGCCAGGCACGGCGCGGTCTTCCAGGTGGCGGTCATGAATGGCACGTTCCACGGCGATACCAGGGCGCAGACACCCACCGGCTGGTACAGCGTGTAGTTGAGCATCTGATCGTCCACCGGGTAGCTGTGGCCGTCCATGCGCGTGCAGACCTCGGCGAAGAACTCGAAGTTGTGCGAGGCGCGGGGGATTAGCACGTTTCGGGTCTGGTGGATCGGCAGGCCGGTGTCGAGGGTTTCCAGTTCGGCGAGGTTGGGCACATTCGCTTCGATCAGTTCGCCCAGCTTGCGCATCAGCCTGGCGCGCTCCTTGGTCGGGGTGTTGGCCCATTTCGGGAAGGCTTGCTTGGCCGCTGCCACGGCTTGGGCGATTTCCTCGGCGCCGCCGCTGGCGACTTCGCCTATGGCTTCGCCGGTAGCCGGGTTGTAGTTGGTGAAGGCTTCTTTGCTCTCGACCTCGCGGCCGTTGATCCAGTGCTTGATCATGCGGGTATCTCTGTCTCGATTAGGCGCGGGCGCGGTTCGCGAAGAACTCGGCCTCACTGACGATGTGGTTGACCAGGCGGCCGACGCCTTCTACTTCCACCACCACTTCATCGCCCGGCATCACGTCGGCCAGGCCTTCGGGTGTGCCAGTGGCGATCATGTCGCCCGGCTGCAGGGTCATGAAGCTGGAGAAGTATTCGATCAGGTAGGGGATGTCGAAGATCATGTCGGCGGTGCTGCCTTCCTGCTTCAACTCGCCATTGACCCAGGTACGCAAGGTCAACCGCGAGGGATTGGGCACCTTGTCGGCGCTGATGATCCAGGGACCGACCGGGGTGGTGGCGTCGCGGTTCTTCACCCGCAGGTTGGGTCGGTAGTAGTTCTCCAGGTAGTCACGGATGGCGTAGTCGTTGCAGACGGTGTAGCCGGCCAGGTAGGCGAGGGCGTCCTCACGCTTGACGTTACGCGCCGGCTTGCCGATGACCGCCACCAGTTCGCACTCGTAGTGCATGTAGGCGACGCCATCCGGCCGCCAGGTAACCTGGTTGTGGCCGGTGTAGGTGCCACGCGACTTGATGAACGCCAGCGGCTCGGTGGGTGCCTTGAAGGCCAGCTCGGCGGCATGGTCGGCATAATTCAGGCCAAGGGCGAACATGCTGCCGGTGGCCGGTGGCAGCCACTCCACCTGGTGTTCGCCGAGCAGTTGGCCATCGGCCAGGCGCACGGCGTTGGCAGCTTCCACGGTGACTGCGTGGATGGCGCCCTGATAGCGGATACGTGCGTGTTTCATCTCAGGCTTCCTCCGCCACGATGTGATTGACCAGACGGCCCAGCCCTTCGATTTCCACTACTACCTCGTCACCGGGCTGCACATCGACGCGGCCCTCGGGGGTGCCGGTGAGGAGCACATCGCCGGCGTGAAGCGTCATGAACTCACTGATCTCGGCGATCAGCCGAGGAATGCTGCGCAGCAAATTGGCGGTGCTGTTGTGCTGGCGCTCCTTGCCGTTGACCAGCAGGCGGATCGGCAGGGCATGTGGGTCGGCGATCTCGTCGCGGCCGACCACCTCGCTGCCCAACGGGCAGAAGCCGTCGCGGCATTTGGCTTTGACCGCCGGGCGGTAGTAACTGTCTTCCGGCAGGCTGAACTCGTTGACGATCACATAGCCGGCCACATAGTCCATGGCCTGGTCTTCGCTGACGCGGCTGGCGTCACGAGCGAGCACGACACCCAGCGCTGGGCCCGGTTGCAGACGCTCGACTCCGGCGGGAAAGACCACCGCCTGGCCATCGCCGTTGCGGGTGTTGGGGGTCTTGATGAACAGCACCGGCTTGAGCGGCGGCCGTTGGTAGGGAGCTTGCTGGAACTCTTCCAGCCGGCTGTGCAACAGGCCCTGGTAGTTCAGCGCGACGCCGAACAGGGTGCCGTTGGCGACTTCACTTGCTGCGCGACGCATGGTGTTCGCTCCTGGGTTGCTTGTCGGGGCCGCAGATGTCGCGGTGCGATAGGAATGGCTATTTCGTTAATATGTGAATGTTATAATTAACATGTTAACAATGGTCAAGCCCTGAGCATCGATAGCTGCGTGAAAGGGCGCGGAGGTTTTTGCCGTTGCGAGTTACTGGCGTGACCTCGGGCTTTGCGATCCTTGGGATGGATGACAGCGTTGCGCGGGCTGACACCTTGTTGGTTAAATCCAGCCTTTATCGATTCGAACAGGCGCTATATGCCAAGTCCTCGTCCTTCTCTGACCCTCACGCTGCTTCAGGCCCGCGAAGCGGCCATGGCGTTTTTCCGTCCAATGCTCAATCAGCATGGATTGACGGAGCAGCAGTGGCGGGTGATCCGAATCCTGCGCCAGAACGGCGAGATGGAGAGTTACCAACTGGCCGACCAGGCCTGCATCCTCAAGCCGAGCATGACCGGTATGCTGGTGAGGCTGGAGCGTGACGGAATCGTCAAGCGCTGGAAGTCGCCGCAGGACCAGCGTCGCGTCTACGTCTGCCTGACCGAGCAGGGGCAGCAGGCGTTCGTGGCGATGAGCGAGGGTATGGAAAGCAACTACCAGAAAATCCAAGATCAGTTTGGGGCCGAGAAGCTGCAGCAGCTGTTGGCGCTACTGGATGATCTGAAGAAGATCGAGCCCTGACTGGGTCGCGTCTTACCGGCAGGAAGGTCCGAGATGGCACGACGCCCACCGATTCCCAATATCGATATCGGTCAGGTCTACGACCTGCGTTACGCCGACTCGGAGGTTCATTACGAAGAGTTGGGCAAGCTGGCGGATTTCTTCGGTCGCAACATGCCGGTGCATCGTCACGACCGCTACTTCCAGGTGCACTACGTCAAGAGTGGGGCTGTTCGGGTTTTTCTCGATGAGCAACAGTACCACCAGCAGGGCCCGCTGTTCTTCCTCACGCCGCCGACCGTTGCCCATGCGTTCGTCACCGAGCCTGGCAGTGATGGTCACGTCCTGACCGTGCGCCAGCAATTGATCTGGCCATTGCTCGAGCCGGAGCAGGGGCTTGCCAGCGGGCCGCAGATTGCACCGCTTTGCGTTGCTTTCAGCGAATTGGAGGAAAGTTTCCAGGCCGAGGCACGGCGCCTGGATAGCTTGTTCGAATTGCTGCGTGACGAGTTTCGCGCCCAGCGCCCGGGCCGCGATGCCGGGCTGAGCCTGCTGACCCGCCTGATCTTCATCAGCCTGTTGCGTCTGTCGAGCCGCTCGCTACAGGCACAACCGACACGGCGCGACGACTTGCAGTTCTTCCAGCGCTTTAACGTGCTGATCGAGGAGCGCTACGCTGAACACTGCTCGTTGTCCGTCTATGCATCGCAGATCGGCGTCACCGAAGCGCGACTCAACGATATCTGTCGACGGGTGTCAGGGCTTCCGTCCAAGCGTCTGGTTCATGACCGATTGATGCAGGAGGCCAAGCGCCTGCTGTTGTTCACCGGGTTGTCGATCAATGAGATCTGCTACCAGCTCGGCTTCAAGGATCCTGGCTATTTCAGCCGCTTCTTCACCCGCAATGCGGGTCTGGCGCCAGGGGAATATCGCCAGCGTCGCCTCAATGACAAGGAAGACGCTTGGCGCTAGCCGACGCCATGCCGTGGTAGGCAGTGGCCGCCGCCAGAGGGTATCCGCAGATGGTCGGCCAGTTGGGTCAGAACAGTGGGAGTGTGTAGCCGAGGATGATGCGGTTTTCGTCGATATCCGTGCGCAGGCCGTCGCCGGAGCGGAAGGTGGCGTTGCGCAGGCGAACGTTGAAACCCTTCAGATAACCATCCTGGAATGCGTAGGCAAGATCGGTGTCACGCTCCCACTCGCTACCGTCACGCACTGTCGCCGTCTGCACGTTCTTGCCGTAGACGTAACGGGTCATGAAGGTCAGTCCAGGCATGCCTAGCGCCGCGAAATCATAGTCATAGCGTGCCTGCCAGGCGTCAGTGCCGGCCTTGGTGAAGACGTTGATCGTGACCAGGTTCACCGAGTACGGGTCCAGCCCGGGATAGGCGAAGTCGCCATCGCCGGAGAGGTTCTGGTAGCCGACGCCGAACTTGTGCGCCCCGACACCGAGGGTGAGCATGCCGTTGAAAAAGCGGTTGTCGATGCGCCCTCCATCCACCCGGTTTGCGCTGCGGTAGCGGTGGTCGCCAGCCTCTACGGTATCGAAGTAGCGCAGATCGGTTTTCAGGCTGATGCCTTCGCCGAGGCTGGCGTTGTGTACCAGGCCTGCGTAGTTCTGCTGATAGATATCCTCCATCTGCGCGTAGTAGTAGCTCAGACTCAAATTCGGTGTGACGGCATAGGTTCCGCCCAGCAGGTCGAGGTGCGCGCTGTCCACGCCGGTGTAGTTCATCTCCTCGTTGTGCGACGAGTCTCTGCGGTTGATCTTTTCCAGGCGTCCGGCATTGAGTGTCAGTCCTTCTATCTCCTGCGAGGTGAGCAGACCGCCGGCATAGGTGGACGAAAGCAGCCGCGTGTCGTTGTAGGCAGCCACCGGCAATTGTGGCTGCAGCGTGCCGACGCGCAGCACGGTGTTCGAGGCACGCAGCTTGGCGGTCAGCCCCAATTCGCTGTAGGTGTCCTCCGGTTCGCCATGGCTGTCGTAGGGCAGGAGACCGGTGCCGTGTCGATCACGGCTGGAGTCGAGTTTGATCGCCGTTTCCCCGATGGCATCCAGACCGACGCCCACGGTGCCATCGGTGAAGCCGGAGACAAAGCGAGCCGTGAAACCTTGAGCCCATTCCTCTGCCTTGGACTGTGGCGCACCGCTCTGACGGAAGTCACGGTTCATGTACATGTTGCGGGCCTCGATGCTGGCCGTGCTGTCGCTGATCAGATCGGCCTGGGCGCCGGAACTGATGCCCCAGACGGTGGTGAGCAGACAGGGGAGATGAGAGAGGCTGCGGTTTTTCCTGATCATTGTTCTTGTCTCTAGGAAAAGGGAGGTTGGCGCCATGGTCCCTCTGTTGCGGGGATGTGGCGTGCCTAATCTAGGGTCTTGTTAAGATATTAACAATATGCCTGTGTAGCCGTATCTCAGATATCCAGTTCGTATGGAGAATTTTATAATTTCACAAATTATTGATTTTAAATGAAATATTTATTTCATAACCGTCGAGTCGACGATTTGGCTCGTGCGGAATTTTGCACAATTGTGATCACAGTCAATTAACTTATTAACCTGTTCTCTGCCAAGGGGAACGGCCGAAGGCATACCTGTAACGGCGCCATCCCAGGCTCTCCGGCGATTTGTGCAGGTTCCACCAAGCGGAAATTCCATGGCTGGCCAGGTACAGGGCGAAGGGCACCAAGCGAGTGTCGATGCACTGAGGGGTAGGGATGAAAGGAGGTATGAAAAATGAAAATCCGTCGATTCATTTCTATCTTAATGAAATAACGTGAAAATCATTGGGTTAGGGGCTTGTAGCGTGGATTTCGGGTTTTTTGTGCTCCTTGGAATGTTCAATGAAAAGTACAAGAGAGACTGCGTAACTTACATTCAGTCGAGTGTCGATGGGCTTACATAATCCGCCCGTCCCTCTCGTCGAACCCTTCGAGAGCCCGTCCGGAAGCCCTGCGCCTGTGCATGCAGTGCCTCCGCAGACTTCCAATAACAATTCAGGGCCTATCATGAAAAAGCCGAATTCACTGCTTGAAGACCTTCGCTCCATCCTCCCGGACATCGCTGCCAACGCTGAGCGTGGCGAGCGGGAGCGCATGGCGCCGGCCGAGAACATCGCCCTGCTGAAAGGCATCGGCCTGCACCGCGCTTTCCAGCCGAAAGCCTATGGCGGCATGGAAATCTCGCTGCCCGAATTCGCCGAATGCGTGGTGGCGCTGGCAGGCGCCTGTGCCGGCACGGCTTGGGCTTTCAGCCTGCTCTGTACCCATAGCCACCAACTGGCGATGTTCTCAAAACGCCTGCAAGACGACGTCTGGGGCGAAAACCCCGACGCAACTGCCAGTAGCAGCATTGCTCCGTTCGGCAAGGTTCAGGAGGTCGAAGGCGGCATACTGTTCAACGGCGAGATGGGGTGGAGCAGCGGCTGCGATTACGCCGAATGGGCCATCGTCGGTTTCCGTCGACAAAGCAAGGATGGCGGCGAACCGATCTATTGTTTCGCCGTGGTGCCGCGCGCCGACTACGACATCCGCGATGACTGGTTCGTTGCCGGGATGCGCGGTAGCGGTACCAAGACACTGATCATCCAGGATGCCTTCATCCCCAATCATCGCATCGAAGCTGCCAAGGACATGATGGAGGGTCGCTCCGCCGGTTTTGGCCTGTACCCGGACAGCCAGATCTTCTACGCCCCCTATCGTCCGTACTTTGCCAGTGGTTTTGCCGCGATCAGCCTGGGCATCGCCGAGCGTATGCTCGCTGCCTTCACCGAGAAAACCCGCAATCGCGTGCGTGCCTACACGGGGGCCGCCGTTGGCGCTGCAACCCCGGCCTTGATGCGCCTGGCGGAATCCACCCACCAGGTGGCCGCCGCCCGTGCCTTCCTCGAAAAGACTTGGGAGCAGCATGCCGAATACGCGCGTGCGCATCGTTACCCGGAGCGCCGGACGCTGGCGCACTGGCGGACCAACCAAGCCTACGCGGTGAAAATGTGCATCGCTGCAGTGGATCGGCTGTTCGCCGCTGCCGGCGGTACGGCCTGGTTCGACAACAATGAACTGCAGCGTCTGTTCCGCGACTCGCACATGACCGGCGCTCATGCCTACACCGACTATGACGTCTGCGCGCAGATCCTCGGCCGTGAGCTGATGGGGCTGGAGCCCGACCCCAGCATGGTCTGAGTTGCGCACGTCTGCGCGCCACACCTCGGGTTGGCACCACACTCCTTTTTCTTGATTGCCTTTTGCCCGCCGGCCGATCGGTCGGCGCGGAGGATTCGCCATGACTGACAATAATGCAGCGGGGTTTGACTCGCGCGCCTTTCGCCGTGCTCTGGGTAACTTCGCCACAGGAGTTACCGTGATGACTGCCGCTGATGCCGATGCCCGGCGCGTTGGTGTGACCGCCAACAGCTTCAATTCGGTGTCGCTCGACCCGCCGCTGGTGCTCTGGAGTATCGACAAGCGTTCTGGCAGCTATGAGGTTTTCCACTGCGCGACGCACTTCGCGGTGAATATTCTCGCCGCTGATCAGGTGGACCTGTCCAATCAGTTCGCTCGTCCCAGCGCTGACCGGTTCAGCGGTGTGGCCTGGGAGGTGGGGGCGGGTGGTGCGCCGTTGCTAGCCGACTGTGCGGCGCGCTTCCAGTGCGAGAAATATCAGCAGCTCGACGGCGGCGACCACTGGATCCTGATTGGCCGGGTGCTGGCATTCGATGACCTGGGGCGCGCGCCTCTGTTGTATCACCAAGGAGTGTACAGCACCGTGCTGCCGCATCCCCGTTTGCGCAAGGTGGAGGCCGGCGTGCCGCGAACCGCCTTCCAGGGGCGACTCAACCATAATCTCTATTACCTGATGACCCAGGCATTGCGCTGCTACCAGGCCGACTATCAGCCCCGGCAGTTGGCCAGTGGCTTGCGTACCAGCGAGGCGCGGATGTTGATGGTCATGGAGAAGGACGCCAGCCTGGCGGTGTCGGCCTTGCTGCAACTGGTGGCAATGCCCCAGCGCGAGATCGAGGAGGCTCGCGCCAACCTTGAGCGCAAGGGGTTGTTGCGCGGGCATGGGGATGCTTGTGGTTTGACGGTGGCGGGCGTTGAGCAGGCGGAAGCGTTATGGAGTATCGCCGAGGAGCAGCAGGCGAAGATATTCGGGCGTTTCAACCAGCAACAGATCGAGACGTTCAAGGATGTGCTTCGGGCGTTGGCGCAGCCCCTGTAGCAGCTTGCCGTCGCTGGCCGGAGTAGTCGGCCTTGGTGGCGCATCGAGGGTGAGCCCATTCCTTTGTATCCGTGACAGTTAGCGACGCCAGGTAACTGGCGCTCGCCAACGTCAAAGGAGTGCCCGGCGAGCGTGCTTTGAATGGATGTTAACGCGTGACGAGAAGGTGCCTGCCCGCGGAACTGTTTCAGGAGGGGCGAAATGCGGTGAATCGGTGACGATGGAGGTGTGGCGACGGTAAAGCGCCTATGGCAGCCTTGCCGTCTTGTCGTTGGCAATGGGGGCGCCACTTCGTGTCTGGAAATACGCTCCGCCGAGACTGGCTCGGTGGTTTGTTGCTGGCGCTCTTCTTCGGTGCAATACCGTTGTGCGGTGTAGCTGCAGAGTCGGTCCCCGAAAGCGCAATCGTGCTGCCGCTGGGCGAACGCGTGGTCGACGTCACCGGCACGCTCGACCCCTCCGCCAAGGGCCGCCTGATCGACAAGCTCACGGCCCTGGAGGGGCGGCGCGGTGCGCAGATCGCCGTGGTGATGCTGCCCTCGGTCGGCAAGATGGGCATCGAGGCGTTTTCCAACAAACTGTTCAGCCTGTGGAAGCTCGGCCGCAAGGGCATCGACGATGGCGTGCTGGTGGTGGTGGCCAAGGACGACCACCTGATGCGCATCGAGGTGGGCTACGGCCTGGAAGGGACGATTCCCGATGTGCTGGCCGGGCGCATCATCCGCGAGCGCATGGCGCCGGCGTTCCGCGAAGGGGATTACGCCGGCGGTCTCGACGCGGCGGTGGATGCGCTGATCGGGCTGGTCGACGGCGAACCGCTGGCCGCGCCCGCCCCGTTGCGGGTGCCGCTGGAAGCCTGGCTGCTGCTGGTGGCCTTCGTGGCGGGTGGGATTGGCGGTGTATTGCTGGCCGCCCATCGCCTGCGCTGGCGTGGTGCCCTGACGATCGGCGCCGCAATCGTTGCGCTGGTGGCGGTACTCGCCAGCGGCACCGATGCCCTGGTGACCGTGGCGATTTCGCCGCTCTGCTTGCTGATGGGTGGCGCCACCTTCGGCGCGCTGTGGACGGTTCGCGTGATGTTCTACGGGGTGCTCGGGCTGATCGTCTACTGCATCCTGCTCGGCTTCCTGACGCCGCGCTTTGGCGGCGTGCTGTGGATTTATGCGCTGGCCGCGCCGGTGGGCCTGCTGTTCGTGCTTGGCCTCTGGTGGCTGGTTATCTCGATGATGCGCGATACCTGGCGCAAGGGCCGCCGGGGCTTCTATCTGCGCTTGCTGATCCTGGCGGGGCTCTACCTGGTGGTGGCGTTCTTCGCGGGCGCACCGGCCGTGCCGCTGAATTGGCTGGCGGTGCTGCCGTTCATGGCGCTCCCCGGGCTGCTGATATTCGGTTCGGGCAAGGGGGCTGGTGGCTCCGGCTCGGGCAGCGGCTCGTCCCGTGGCGGCTCCAGCGGTGGCGGTTTCTCCGGCGGTGGCGGGTCGAGCGGCGGCGGCGGGGCGTCCGGCAGCTGGTGGCGCAGCGCCCCGCGGCTTTGCGCGTTGAGCGCATTCAACTAGCATCTCGACACCCATTTGCCAGGAGGCACCGAGCACGCCATGGACAGCACCGTTCGCGACCGCCGCATTGCTGCCGCCATTCCCCTTGTCACGCTACCGGTGATCTACGTTTCGCTGTGGTTCATCCCCTTGCTGGTGCTGGGCTATCTGTTGCTGGGGCGCAGGGCTCCGCCGCTGGTCCGCGAAGTGACGCTGCGAGTGCTGGACCTGTACTTGTCCCTGGCGCTGATCTTCGTGGCTGTCGTGCTGTTGATCGGTTCGCTGGGTGTGGTTGCCAACGATGGCGAGATCAAGCTCTGGCCTCAGATCAAGTCCGTGCTGGTGCTTGTGTTCAGTCTGCTGATCACGGGATACGTCCTCGTCAGCTCTGCCTTCAGCGTCGTTCGCGCCTGGCGCGGCCAGTTGCACGATCCGAAGCTGTCCATGGGGATTCTGCAGGCCCTGCGCGGACGGCCGAGGGCGGCTGCCTGATGAGAACCTGGATTCTCGGCTTCCTGTGCCTGTTCCTCCTGTCGGGCGTGCCGCTCACGCAGGCTGTCCAGGCTGATAGGGCTGCGGCCAGCGTAGATGTCGCCGATGCGCTGCAGGAGCAAGCGCCTGCCGCGGTGGCCGTGCCTCGGCTGGCAAGCCCGGTCACCGACCTCACCGGCACGCTGGATAGCGACTGGGTCGCCTCGATGCGTCAGCGCCTGCTGGCGCTGCAGCAGCGCAAGGGCTCGCAGATCGCCATTCTGATGCTACCCAGCACCGGCGAGGACAGCATCGAGCAGTACGCCACCCGCGTCTTCGAGCAATGGCGCCTGGGGCGGCAGGGGGTGGATGATGGCGTGCTGGTGCTGGTGGCCAAGGACGACCGGACTATGCGCATCGAGGTCGGCTATGGGCTGGAAGGCGCGATTCCGGATGTGAGTGCCGCGCGGATCATCCGGGAATACATGGTTCCGTCTTTCCGCGACGGTGACTTCGCCGGCGGCATCCAGCGGGCGGTCGAGGTCCTGGAGCGTCTGATCGATGGCGAGACACTGCCGGAGGAACGCCAGCAGGGCGGCCTGACGCTTGAGGGCTGGCTGCTGCTGATCGGCCTGGGCGCCGGCGCCGTAGCAGGCATTGCCTTGCGCCGGCGCTGGTTCAGCGTTCGCGCCGTGCTGCTTGCGTCCACGTGCCTGGCGCTGCTGCTGGCGTTCAGCTCCGGCCTGGACGCCGCGCCGATGCTGCTCTTCGTCCTGCCGTTCTGCCTGTTCACCGGTGGCGGCATCGGCGCCCTGGCTGCCTCTTCGCGCAAGGCAGCCTGGGTGGTGTGCGGGCTCATCGGTTACCTGGTGGCGCTGATGCTGCTCGCCTCGCATTTCGACGGGGGAGACGTCGCGCTCTACGGCCTGGCGGCTCCCATTGGTGGGACCGTCGCGCTGATCTTCCTGTGCCTGCCGTTCTTCCTCGCCTACGGCACCTGGAAGCGCAGTCGTCTGGAATTCTGCATTCGCCTGGCGCTGGCCGGCGGCATCGCCGGGTTCGTGGTCTATGCGACGGGAGTTCCGCTGTGGCCCTGGGTGCTTCCCGATTCGCTGGCGCTGATTCCGATGCTGTACGTGCCGATGCTGGTCGCTTTCCTGGCCGGCGGCAGCTCCGGTTCCGGGCCCGGCTCGGATTCAAGCTCCGGCGGCAGCAGTTCGTCGTCCAGCGGCGGCAGCAGTTACTCCGGCGGTGGCGGTTCCAGCGGCGGTGGCGGCGCTTCCGGAAGCTGGTGATCCGGCCGCTCTGAGTCGGGCATTTATCGCGGTTCGAAGAAGTTGGAACGCTTCCTGCAAAACCCTGTGCGGACGCCGGTCTCGGCGTCAAAAGTTTGATCCGGTGGCTGCCTCGGCCACCCACGCGCAGGGGAAATTCGGGTGGATCGTACGCAACTGATCGGCACTGTTCGCAGCAACCTGGTAGGGCTCAGCCGAGGCAACCTCGGCGTGCCGCTGCTGCTGCTGGCGATGCTGGCGATGATGACCCTGCCCATCCCGCCGTTCCTGCTGGATGTGCTGTTCACCTTCAACATCGCGCTGTCCATCGTCGTCCTGCTGGTCAGCGTGTATGCCCTGCGCCCGCTGGATTTCGCCGTCTTCCCGACCATCCTGCTGGTCGCCACCCTGCTGCGCCTGGCGCTGAACGTCGCGTCCACCCGCGTCGTGCTGCTGCACGGCCACGACGGTCACGCGGCCGCCGGCAAGGTGATCCAGGCCTTCGGCGAGGTGGTGATCGGCGGCAACTACGTCGTCGGCATCGTGGTCTTCGCGATCCTCATGATCATCAACTTCGTGGTGGTCACCAAGGGCGCCGGGCGTATCTCCGAGGTGAGTGCGCGTTTCACCCTCGACGCCATGCCCGGCAAGCAGATGGCCATCGATGCCGACCTCAATGCCGGCCTGATCGAGCAGGCGGAAGCCAAGAAGCGCCGCGCCGAAGTGGCCCAGGAAGCCGACTTCTACGGCTCCATGGACGGTGCCAGCAAGTTCGTCCGCGGCGACGCCGTCGCCGGCCTGCTGATCCTGTTCATCAACCTCATCGGTGGTGTGGCCATCGGGGTGATCCAGCACTCGATGAGCTTCGGCGATGCCGGCAAGGTCTACGCCCTGCTGACCATCGGTGACGGTCTGGTGGCGCAGTTGCCCTCGCTGCTGCTGTCCACCGCCGCCGCGATCATGGTGACGCGTGTGTCCAGCTCCGAGGACATGGGGGCCCAGGTCAACCGTCAGATGTTCGCCTCGCCCAAGGCGCTGGCCATCTCTGCCGCCATCCTCATCGCCATGGGCCTGGTGCCCGGCATGCCGCACGTTTCCTTCGTCGGCCTGGGTGTCCTGGCTGCCGGCGGCGCCTGGATGATCTGGAGCCGCCAGCGCAAGGCCAGCCAGAAGGCCGAGCAGGAAGCCCAGACCCAGCAGGAACTGCTGCCCGCCCAGCGCGCCGAGCAGACCAAGGAACTGGGCTGGGATGACGTGACTCCGGTGGACATGGTCGGCCTGGAAGTGGGCTACCGCCTGATTCCGCTGGTGGACCGCAACCAGGGCGGCCAGCTGCTGGCGCGGATCAAGGGCGTACGCAAGAAGCTGTCCCAGGACCTGGGCTTCCTGATGCCGTCGGTGCATATCCGCGACAACCTCGACCTGCTGCCCAACGCCTATCGCCTGACGCTGATGGGTGTCAGCGTGGCCGAAGCCGAGATCTATCCGGACCGCGACCTGGCGATCAACCCCGGCCAGGTGTTCGGCACCCTCAACGGCATCGCCGGCAAGGACCCGGCCTTCGGCCTGGAAGCCGTCTGGATCGAGGCCTCGCAGCGCGACCAGGCGCAGTCCCTGGGCTACACCGTGGTGGACGCCAGCACCGTGGTTGCCACTCACCTGAACCAGGTGCTGCACAAGCATGCCCACGAGCTGCTCGGCCACGAGGAAGTCCAGCAACTGATGCAACTGCTGGCCAAGACCTCGCCCAAGCTCGCCGAGGAGCTGGTGCCGGGGCTGATTTCCCTGTCGACCCTGCTCAAGGTGCTTCAGGCACTCCTGCAGGAGCAGGTGCCGGTACGCGATATCCGCACCATCGCCGAGGCCATCGCCAACGTGGCGGCGAAGAGTCAAGATCCCGCCGCGATGGTGGCGGCGGTCCGCGTCGCGCTGTCCCGCGCAATCGTGCAAACCATTGTGGGACTAGAGCCGGAGCTGCCTGTGATCACTCTGGAACCCAGGTTGGAACAGATATTGCTCAATAGTCTTCAGAAGGCCGGACAGGGCTCCGAAGACGGCATGTTGCTGGAACCCGGAATGGCCGAAAAGCTGCAACGCTCGATGGTTGAAGCGGCGCAGCGTCAGGAGATGCTCGGCAAGCCGGCGATTCTGCTGGTGGCAGGTCCCATCCGCGCGATGATGTCGCGATTCGCCCGGATGGCGGTTCCCACCATGAACGTGCTGGCTTACCAGGAAATCCCGGACAACAAACAAGTCACGATTGTCGCCACTGTTGGGCAGAACTGATTGAGGTCCTAGGCCATGCAGGTAAAACGCTTCTTCGCCGCCGATATGCGTCAGGCCATGAAACTGGTCCGTGACGAGCTGGGCCCGGATGCCTCGATCATCGGCAACCGCCGTGTCGCCGGCGGCGTGGAGCTGACCGCCGCGCTGGATTACCAGGCACCGGTGGCCGCCAGCAAGCCGAACCCGGCGCTGGAAGCCGAGCTGCGCAAGACCCAGGCGAAGATCGCCCAGGCCAAGGCGGACCTGTCGGCCCCGGCCCGCGCAACCGATGGCGTGCGCAAGGACCGTCAAATGTACGGCACCGAATCGCCGCGCCGCAGTGCTGCCGAGACCCTGGCCGAAGCCATGGCCGCGCCGGCCGCCCCGACGCCGGCTGCCGCCGGCCAGCAGGCGCTGGAAGCCATGCGCTTCGAGCTCAACGGCCTGCGTGAACTGATTGAAGTGCAACTGGGCTCCATCGCCTGGAACCAGCTGCAGAACCAGCGCCCGAAGCAGGCCAACCTGTGGCGTCGCCTGCAGCGCATGGGCCTGCCGGCCGACCTGTCGCGCAGCCTGCTGGAGCGCGTAGCCTCCATCGCCGATCCGAAGCAGGCCTGGCGCATGCTGCTGGCGCACCTGGCGCGCTCGATCAACACCCCGGAAACCGACCTGCTGGAGCAGGGCGGCGTGATCGCCCTGGTCGGCCCGGCCGGCATGGGCAAGACCACCACCCTGGCCAAGCTGGCTGCCCGCTACGTACTCAAGTACGGCGCGCAGAGCATTGCCCTGGTGTCCATGGACAGCTTCCGCATCGGCGCCCAGGAGCAGATCAAGACCCTGGGCCGTATCCTCAATGTGCCGGTGACCCTGGTCGATCCTGGCCAGTCGCTGATCCAGGCGATGGCGCCGCTGGCGCGCAAGCGTCTGGTGCTGATCGACACCGCCGGCCTGCCGGCCAACGATCCGGCGCTGCGCATGCAGCTCGAAGCGCTGTCGTCGCTGAGCCTGAACGTGAAGAATTACCTCGTGCTGGCCGCGACCAGCCAGAGCCAGGTGCTCAAGTCCGCCTGGCAGAACTATCGTTCCTGTGGGCTGGCCGGGTGCATCCTGACCAAGCTGGACGAAGCGGGAAGCCTCGGCGAAGCTCTGGCTCTGGCTATCAGCCAGCATCTCCCGGTAGCCTATCTGGCTGACGGGCCGAAGATCCCGGATGACCTGCATGTGGCACGCGCGCACCAACTGGTCAGCCGTGCGGTGAGCCTGCAGTCGCCGGAAGAGCCCAGCGAGGACGCCATGGCCGACATGTTCGCCGGCCTTTACCAGCAGCCGGTGCGTCGCGCCAGCTGAGGATTGTGAGCCCCGGGTGGGGCGTGGGGCGGCCGGTTGGGCCGCCCAAGCGATGCGGATGCTCTGCAAGATGATCCGCGAGCACCGGAAGCGGTGGAGCACCGCAGCCGGATTAGCCGAAACGCCAGAAGCGTGACGGTCGAACGACGAGACAAGGTATTGATATGGGCATGCATCCCGTTCAGGTAATCGCAGTCACCGGTGGCAAGGGTGGCGTGGGCAAGACCAACGTGTCGGTGAATCTGTCGCTGGCGCTGGCCGATCTTGGTCGCCGCGTCATGCTGCTGGACGCCGACCTTGGCCTGGCCAACGTCGACGTGCTGCTGGGCCTGTCGCCCAAGCGCACGCTGGCCGACGTGATCGAAGGCGAATGCGACCTGCGCGACGTGATCCTCCAGGGGCCCGGCGGCATCCGCATCGTCCCGGCGGCCTCGGGCACCCAGAGCATGGTGCACCTCACGCCGATGCAGCATGCCGGCCTGATCCAGGCTTTCAGCGACATCAGCGACAACATCGACGTGCTGGTGGTGGACACCGCCGCCGGTATCGGCGACTCGGTGGTGAGCTTCGTTCGCGCGGCCCAGGAAGTACTGCTGGTCGTCTGCGATGAACCCACGTCCATCACCGATGCCTATGCTTTGATCAAGCTGCTCAACCGCGACTACGGCATGACCCGTTTCCGCGTGCTGGCGAACATGGCCCACAGCCCCCAGGAGGGCCGCAACCTGTTCGCCAAGCTGACCAAGGTCACCGACCGTTTCCTCGACGTGGCGCTGCAGTACGTCGGCGCCATCCCCTACGACGAGTCGGTGCGCAAGGCGGTGCAGAAGCAGCGTTCGGTGTATGAGGCGTTCCCGCGCAGCAAGGCTTCCCTGGCCTTCCGGGCGGTGGCGCAGAAGGTCGACAGCTGGCCGCTGCCGGCCAACCCACGAGGGCACCTGGAGTTCTTCGTCGAGCGCCTGGTGCAACATCCCACGGGTTCGGCCGTATGACCGCGGCCTCCGGAGCGCGTATGTACAGCAAGGCACAGGCGCATAACTCCCAGGAACTGCTGATCCAGAAACACGCACCACTGGTGAAGCGCATCGCCTACCACCTGCTGGGCCGTCTGCCGGCCAGCGTGCAGGTGGAGGACCTGATGCAGGCCGGGATGATCGGCCTGCTGGAGGCGGCGAAGAAGTACGACGCGGGCAAGGGCGCGAGCTTCGAGACCTACGCCGGCATCCGTATCCGTGGCGCCATGCTCGACGAGGTGCGCAAGGGCGATTGGGCGCCCCGTTCGGTGCACCGCAACACCCGTATGGTCAGCGACGCCATCCGCGCCGTCGAGGCGCGCACCGGACGTGACGCTAAAGATCAGGAGGTTGCTGCCGAACTCAATATGAGCCTCGAAGATTATTACGGCATCCTCAGCGACACCCAGGGCAGCCGGTTGTACAGCTTCGATGACATGTTGCAGGACGGTGAACAGGGCGGTGGCCTTGCCGAAGACGCTTCGCATCACGACAACGAGCCGTCCCACGGCCTGGAAGACGAACGCTTCCAGGCGGCGCTGGCCGACGCCATCACCAAGCTGCCCGAGCGCGAGCGGCTGGTCCTGGCGCTGTACTACGACGAGGAGCTCAACCTCAAGGAGATCGGCGAAGTACTGGGCGTCAGCGAGTCCCGCGTCAGCCAGCTGCACAGCCAGTGCGCCGCGCGCCTGCGCTCGCGACTGGCGGAGTGGCGCGCGCGCTGAGCATCGGGTAGTTTCGCGGCTGCTTGTTCTGAGCGTAAAGCCTGAAAGGAATTTCCTTAGGCAAGTTATAGGCTTACGAATTTTTGGGTGACGTTCCTTTGACGCATCCACCCCAAAGAGCGCACGGCGCTCAATGAATTGACGGCACGCCCGCCAAGGCGCGTTTGGTATCGATGGAGGCAGGTTTGGACAAGAACATGAAAATTCTCATCGTGGACGACTTTTCCACGATGAGGCGCATCATCAAGAACCTCCTGCGAGACCTGGGGTTCACCAACACCGCAGAAGCCGACGACGGCACCACTGCGCTGCCGATGCTGCACAGCGGCAACTTCGATTTCCTCGTGACCGACTGGAACATGCCCGGCATGACCGGCATCGACCTGCTTCGTGCGGTCCGCGCCGACGAGCGCCTCAAGCACCTGCCGGTGCTGATGGTCACCGCCGAAGCCAAGCGCGACCAGATCATCGAAGCGGCCCAGGCCGGGGTCAACGGCTATGTGGTCAAGCCTTTCACCGCTCAGGTGCTGAAAGAAAAGATCGAGAAGATTTTCGAGCGGGTCGGCAGCTAAGGCCGGCATAGAGGGCGTCATGGATTTCAACGAATCCGCGGGTGACTTCGAGTCGACCCTGAAAAAACACGCGCGCGAATTGGTCGACTGCCTCGAACGCGGCGACGTTCAGACCGCCGTGCAACTGATCTCCGAGCTTAACCAGGCGCGCGACCGAGGCCTCTACCAGGAGGTCGGCAAGCTCACCCGCGAGCTGCACAACGCCATCGTCAACTTCCAGATCGATCCCAACTCCCGGCACGCCGAGGAGATGTCGCAGATCGCCGACGCGACCGACCGCCTGTCCTACGTGGTGACGATGACCGAGAAAGCGGCCAATCGCACCATGGACCTGGTGGAGGAGTGCACTCCGGTGGTCATGCACATCGAGACCCAGGCCAAGGAGCTGCAGGAAGACTGGTCGCGCTTCATGCGCCGCGAGCTGGGCGCCGAGGCCTTCCGCGACCTGGCCAAGCGCGTCGAGCAGTTCCTCTACATCAGCGCCCAGGACAGCCGCAAGCTCTCCGCCCACCTGAACGACATCCTGCTGGCGCAGGACTTCCAGGACCTCACCGGGCAGGTGATCAAGCGCGTCACCAAGCTGGTGACCGAGGTCGAGTCGAACCTGGTCAAGCTGGTCTGGATGGCGGGTCAGGTCGATCGCTACGCCGGTATCGAGCATGACCACGACGGCATGCGCGACGCGGTGGAAAAAGAAAGATCGTCCAAGGGTGAAGGTCCGCAGATTGCTGCCGATACAAGAAAGGACGTCGTGTCCGGTCAGGACGATGTCGACGACCTGTTGTCCAGCCTTGGTTTTTAAGCGTCGCCTGACGCTGTAGAGGGAGCACCGAATGAGCTTCGACGCCGATGACGAAATCCTCCAGGACTTCCTGGTGGAGGCCGGCGAGATTCTCGAGCTACTGTCCGAGCAACTGGTCGAGCTGGAAAGCCGCCCGGAAGACATGGACCTGCTCAATGCCATCTTCCGTGGGTTCCACACCGTCAAGGGTGGTGCCGGCTTCCTCCAGCTGAACGCGCTGGTGGAGTGCTGCCACATCGCCGAAAACGTGTTCGACATGCTGCGCAAGGGCGAACGCCGCGTGGATGCCGAGCTGATGGACGTGATGCTGCAGGCGCTGGATACCGTCAACGTCATGTTCCAGCAGGTGCGTGACGCGCAGGAGCCGACTCCGGCGACGCCCGAGCTGCTCGCTGCCCTGTCGCGCCTGGCCGACCCGAACGCCGCCCCGGCCGAAGCTCCTGCTCCGGCCGTGGAAGAGCCAGTTGCGGAAGAAGCTCCAGCCGCCTACGGCGACATCACCGACGCCGAGTTCGAGCAACTGATGGATGCCCTCGAGCCCACCGCTGATGCGCCTGCCGCACCGGTTGGCGCGGGTGGCGACGACATCACCGACGACGAATTCGAAGCACTCCTCGACCAGTTGCACGGCAAGGGCCAGTTCAGTGCCGGCGCCAAGGAAGCCGCCAAGGCCGCCCCGGCTCCGCTGGCCGAGGCTCCGGCCGCCAGTGGCGGTGACGAGATCAGCGACGATGAGTTCGAAGCGCTGCTCGACCAGTTGCACGGCAAAGGCCAGTTCACCGGCGCGAAGGAAGAAGCCGCCGCTCCCGTCGAGGCTGCTGCCGCGACCAGGGCCGAGGAAGGCCCGGCGGCCTCCGGCGACGACAACATCACCGACGACGAATTCGAGAAGCTGCTCGACGAGCTGCACGGCAAGGGCCAGTTCACCGGCGCGAAGGAAGAGCCGGTTGCGGCCGCCAAGCCGGCTGCCCAGCCTGCTGCGCCGGCGCCCAAGCCCGCCGCCGCGCCCGCACCGGCTGCTGCCGCCAAGCCTGCCGCGGCCAAGCCCAGCACGGCCGCCGCCGCAGAGAAGCCGGCCAACGAAGCGGAGACCACCGTGCGCGTGGACACCGCCCGCCTGGACGAGATCATGAACATGGTCGGCGAACTGGTGCTGGTGCGTAACCGCCTGGTGCGCCTGGGCCTGAACAGCGGCGACGAGGCGATGGCCAAGGCCGTCTCCAACCTCGACGTGGTCACCGCCGACCTGCAGTCGTCGGTCATGAAGACCCGCATGCAGCCGATCAAAAAGGTCTTCGGCCGCTTCCCGCGGCAGGTCCGCGACCTGGCGCGCAACCTGAAGAAAGAGATCAACCTCGAGCTGATCGGCGAAGAAACCGACCTGGACAAGAACCTGGTCGAAGCCCTGGCCGACCCGCTGGTGCACCTGGTGCGCAACGCGGTCGACCACGGCATCGAAGGCCCGGACGAGCGCGAAGCCGCCGGCAAGTCGCGCTCGGGCAAGGTGGTGCTGTCCGCCGAGCAGGAAGGCGACCACATCCTGCTGTCGATCTCCGACGACGGCAAAGGCATGGACCCGGACGTGCTGCGCGCCAAGGCGGTGGAGAAGGGCCTGCTGGACAAGGACGCGGCCGATCGCCTGTCCGAGTCGGACTGCTACAACCTGATCTTCGCGCCGGGCTTCTCGACCAAGACCGAGATTTCCGACGTCTCCGGCCGCGGTGTCGGCATGGACGTGGTGAAGACCAAGATTTCCCAGCTCAACGGGATCATCAACATCTACTCGACGAAGGGACAGGGCTCGAAGATCGTCATCAAGGTCCCGCTGACCCTGGCGATCATGCCGACCCTGATGGTGATGCTGGGCAACCAGGCCTTCGCCTTCCCGCTGGTCAACGTCAACGAGATCTTCCACCTCGACCTGTCGAACACCAACGTGGTCGACGGCCAGGAAGTGGTGATCGTCCGCGACAAGGCGCTGCCGTTGTTCTACCTCAAGCGCTGGCTGGTGCCGGGCGCGCAGCATGACGAGCCGGGCGAGGGCCACGTGGTGATCCTCTCCGTGGGCACCCAGCGCATCGGCTTCGTGGTCGACCAACTGGTGGGCCAGGAAGAGGTGGTGATCAAGCCGCTGGGCAAGATGCTGCAAGGCACGCCGGGCATGGCCGGAGCGACCATCACCGGGGACGGGCGCATCGCGCTGATCCTCGACGTGCCGAGCATGCTCAAGCGCTACGCCCGTCGTATCTGACCACCGTGCGCGAGCCGCGAGGCCCGCGCCCGTGATGGAAGAAGTTTTTTTCAGGAGTGTCTATGGCTGTCAAAGTCCTGGTGGTGGACGATTCGGGGTTCTTCCGCCGCCGCGTCTCGGAGATTCTTTCGGCTGATCCGCAGATCCAGGTGGTCGGCACGGCGACCAACGGCCGCGAGGCGATCGATCAGGCGCTGGCGCTCAAGCCCGACGTGATCACCATGGACTACGAGATGCCGCTGATGGATGGCATCACCGCCGTGCGAACCATCATGCAGCGCTGCCCGACACCGGTCCTGATGTTCTCCTCGCTGACCCACGAGGGCGCGCGGGTGACCCTGGATGCGCTGGACGCCGGCGCCGTCGATTACCTGCCGAAGAACTTCGAGGACATCTCGCGCAACCCGGACAAGGTCCGCCAGTTGCTGTGCGAGAAGGTCCACACCATCGCCAAGAGCAATCGCCGCTTTGCCGCGTACTCGTCCTATTCCTCCAGCACGCCGACTTCAGCCGCACCGGCGGCCAGCAGCGCCGCGCGCCATGTCGCTCCCGCTTCCTCGGGCAGCAGCCATGCGCCAGCGACTCCGGCGCCGACGACTTCCGCCGCCCCAAAGCGTAAGCCCTACCGGCTGGTAGCCATCGGTACGTCCACCGGTGGGCCGGTGGCGCTGCAGCGGGTCCTGACCCAGCTGCCTGCCAACTTCCCCGCGCCGCTGGTGCTGATCCAGCACATGCCGGCGGCCTTCACCAAGGCCTTCGCCGAGCGCCTGGACAAGCTGTGCAAGATCACCGTCAAGGAAGCCGAGGATGGCGACATACTGCGTCCCGGCGTGGCGTTGCTAGCTCCCGGCGGCAAGCAGATGATGGTCGACGCTCGCGGCGCTATCCGCATTCTCCCCGGCGACGAGCGCCTGAACTACAAGCCCTGTGTCGACGTGACCTTCGGTTCCGCGTCCAAGGCCTATGGCGACAAGGTGTTGGCGGTGGTTCTCACCGGCATGGGCGCCGACGGCCGCGAAGGTGCGCGCATGCTCAAGCAGGGCGGCGCCCAGGTCTGGGCGCAGGATGAGGCCAGCTGCGTGATCTACGGCATGCCCATGGCGATCGCCAAGGCCGGCCTGGCCGATGCGGTGTACAGCCTGGACGACATCGGTCGCCACCTGACCGAGGCCTGCGGCTGATGGATGTCCTCAGCCTGGTCGGCCTGATCCTCGCGCTGGTTGCCATCATCGGTGGCAACTTCCTCGAGGGCGGGCACGTCGGTGCCCTGGCCAACGGCCCGGCGGCGCTGATCGTGGTCGGCGGCACCCTGGCCGCCGCGCTGCTGCAGACCCCGGTGGCAGTGCTCAAGCGGGCGCTGACCATGCTGCGCTGGATGGTCCTGCCGCCCAAGGTGGACCTGGTCGGCGGCATCAACCAGGTGGTCGGCTGGAGCATGACGGCGCGCAAGGAAGGCCTGCTGGGCCTGGAAACCGTCGCCGACGCCGAGCGTGACCCCTATGCGCGCAAGGGCCTGCAACTGCTGGTGGACGGCACCGAGCCCGAGGCCATCCGCAGCATCCTCGAAGTCGACCTGTACAACCAGGAAAGCCGCGACCTCGCGGCGGCCAAAGTATTTGAAGCCATGGGTGGCTATTCGCCGACCATCGGCATCATCGGCGCGGTGATGGGCCTGATCCACGTGATGGGCAACCTCGCCGACCCCAGCCAGTTGGGCAACGGCATTGCCGTGGCCTTCGTCGCCACCATCTATGGCGTCGGCCTGGCCAACCTCCTGCTGCTGCCCATCGGCAACAAGCTCAAGAGCATCGTGCTGCGTCAGTCGTGTTACCGCGAAATGTTGATGGAGGGCCTGCTGTCCATCGCCGAAGGCGAGAACCCGCGCTCCATCGAGCTGAAGCTGCAAGGCTTCGTCGGCTGAGGGGGAGGGACAAAGTGGCCTGCTTGACCGATTCGCCAAGCCATCTTCGGCGCCAGAGTCTCCCATACTGCGTTGGCGCTCCTCGCCATAGAGTAACTATGGCTCGTCTCGCCGCCCTGTCTGGAAGCCCCAGGCATCCAACGCTGATCTCGTCAATCGATCGCGCAGGCCACTGACATGCCTCGCCGCAGACGCCACGAGGAACACGAGAATCACGAACGTTGGCTGGTGTCCTATGCGGACTTCATCACCCTGCTGTTCGCCTTCTTCGTGGTGATGTACTCGATCTCGTCGATCAACGAGGGCAAGTACAAGATCCTTTCGGAAACCCTGACCGGCGTGTTCAATCAGCCGGACCGTTCGATCCGCCCGATTCCCGTCGGCGAGGAGCGCCCGCGCACCCAGCAGCCGGACCAGTCGATCACCGAGCCGCAGGACGAGGGGCAGGCCCAGGGCAGCCCCGATACCCTGCAGCAGATCAGCGACAGCGTGCGCCAGGCGTTCGGCGACCTGATCTCCAGTGAACAGCTGTCGGTGCGCGGCAACGAGTTCTGGATCGAGATCACCCTCAATTCCAGCCTGCTGTTCCCCAGCGGTGACGCGATCCCCAATGACGCTGCCTTCGCCATCATCGAGAAGGTCGCCAGGATTCTGGCGCCTTACCGCAACCCGGTGCATGTCGAAGGCTTCACCGACAACGTGCCGATCCATAATTCGCAGTACCCGACCAACTGGGAGTTGTCCGCGGCCCGTGCCGCCAGCATCGTCCGCATGCTCGCCCAGGACGGCCTCGACGCCGGTCGGCTGGCGGCGGTGGGCTATGGCGAATTCCAGCCAGTGGCGGACAATGCCACGGCGGATGGCCGCGCTCGCAATCGCCGGGTGGTGCTGGTGATCTCCCGCAACCTGGAGGTGCGCCGCAGCATCAGCGGCGTCGGTAGCGGCAAGGCACAGCCCGATCCGGCCTTGCGGCATGCTGGCACGCAACCTGCACCAGTGCTTGCCAGTGAGGCGCCCGCCAGTGGTGCCGTCAATTCTTCGTCATCGGCCACAGGGCAATGAGAACCATGACTACGATCCTGAGCCGATGCTGTGCCACCGGGGAGCGCGCACTATGAAAGTCTGGGCGGTAGCCAACCAGAAAGGTGGCGTCGGCAAGACCACTTCCTCCATCGCCTTGGCGGGCCTGCTGGCGGATGCCGGCAAGCGCGTGCTGATCGTCGACCTGGACCCCCACGGCTCGATGACCAGCTATTTCGGCCATGACCCGGACAGCCTGGAGCACAGCGTTTTCGACCTGTTCCTGCACCAGGGCAACGTGCCCGAGGGACTGCCCGAGTCACTGCTGCTGCCCACCAGCCACGAGAACATCCGTCTGCTGCCATCGAGCACCGCGCTGGCCACCCTGGAGCGCCAATCGCCGGGGCAGAACGGCCTGGGCCTGGTGATCGCCAAGAGCCTGGCGCAACTGTGGAACGAATTCGACTACGCGATCATCGACAGCCCGCCGCTGCTGGGTGTGCTGATGGTCAACGCCATGGCGGCCAGCCAGCACCTGGTGATCCCGGTGCAGACCGAGTTCCTCGCCCTCAAGGGCCTGGAGCGCATGGTCAACACCCTGAAGATGGTCAACCGCTCGCGCAAGCAGGCGCTGCCGTTCACCATCGTGCCGACCCTGTTCGACCGCCGGACCCAGGCTTCCCTGGGCACCCTGCGGGTATTGCGCGATACCTACCCGGACACGCTGTGGCAAGCCTTCATCCCGGTGGACACCAAGCTGCGCGACGCCAGCCGCCTGGGCATGGTGCCATCGCGCAACGACAGCAACAGCCGGGGCGTGATCGCCTACCGTGCGTTGCTCAAGCATCTGCTGGCCCATGTGCCGGCGAGCCAGGTAGCCTGAGCATGGTTGGCACCCACAGAAGAATCCGACGGATGCGTTCAAGTCCTGCGCATCCGCTGCCGATAGGCTGGACAGTTACCTTGCGCGGTTATCCATCATGAGTCGTTCCGCTACCGCCACTCGCCCCCAGCTCGCGCTGCAGTCCTACCTGGACGCGCTGCTGCAGGAGGCCACTTTCGAAGACTTCGCCGTGGAACCGCTGGCGCAGCCCGTTGCCGCACCCGTTGCACCGGTTCCGGTCGCCGCGGTGGCATTGGTGGTCAGCGAGCCGGTGGAGCCACTCACCGCCGAACCTCAGGCAGCGGTGATGCAGGCGCCGGAAACCAGCGTCAGCCTCGACGAATTCGAAGCGGCCGTGCTCGAAGAGCAGGTTCGTGATGCGCGCCTGAGCGGCGTCGCCCGCGCGTCAGTTGCTGAACCCAAGGTCATCGAAGCCCTGCTGCCTGAACCGGTCGCCCCGGTCATCGAGGCGCCGATCGCCGACGAGCCGCCGGCGCAGATCGGCCAGGTCATCGACCTGCACCAGCCCGGCAGTGCCGAGATGCCCGCTGCGCCGCTGAAGCTGCTCGACGATGGTCGTCCGGTATGGGCTGCCGAGCCGTTCGAGTGCCTGCTGTTCGACGTCGCCGGGCTGACCCTGGCAGTGCCGCTGGTCTGCCTGGGCTCCATTTATCCACTGGCGGGGCACGACCTGACCCCGTTGTTCGGCCAGCCCGACTGGTTCCTCGGCATCCTGCCGGGCCAGAACGGCAACCTGAAGGTACTCGACACCGCGCGCTGGGTGATGCCCGAGCGTTACCGCGACGACTACCGCGAGGGGCTGCAGTACGTGATTTCCGTGCAGGGCTACGAGTGGGGGCTGGCCGTGCACCAGGTCAGCCGCTCGGTGCGCCTCGACCCGTCCGAGGTGAAGTGGCGCAGCCAGCGCCAGCAGCGCCCGTGGCTGGCCGGCACGGTGATCGACCAGATGTGCGCGCTGCTGGATGTCTCGGCCCTGGCCGAACTGATCGCCAGCGGCGCGGCGAAGCACCTGAAGCCCTGAGGCCCTGAGGCCGGGCGCTACCTTATTGAAAGACAACCATCGCGCCGCAGGCGGCGCGGTACCAGAAGAGGCGAGGGGATATGAAGAAAACGTCAGCGCAAGGTGCCGAAGATCCGATTCTGCAGTGGGTCACCTTCCGCCTGGACAACGAGACCTACGGCATCAACGTGATGCAGGTCCAGGAAGTGCTGCGCTACACCGAGATCGCGCCGGTCCCCGGTGCCCCGAGCTACGTGCTGGGCATCATCAACCTGCGCGGCAACGTGGTCACCGTGATCGACACCCGCCAGCGTTTCGGCCTGGACCCGGCGCCGGTCTCGGACAACACCCGCATCGTCATCATCGAGGCCGACAAGCAGGTCGTGGGCATCCTGGTCGACAGCGTTGCCGAGGTCGTCTACCTGCGCCAGTCCGAGATCGAGACCGCGCCGAACGTCGGTAACGAGGAGTCGGCCAAGTTCATCCAGGGCGTCTGCAACAAGAACGGCGAGCTGCTGATCCTGGTCGAGTTGGACAAGATGATGACCGAGGAAGAGTGGTCGGAGCTGGAGAGCATCTGAGGTGCTGATCGCCCTGGTGGTACTCGGTATCGTCTGCGCCGGTTTGGCGCTGGCCTGCGTCTGGCTGTCCGGCCGGCAGCGCGAACAGCAGGCGCAGGCCGCCGAACTGGCCAAGCAGCTGGCAGTGTTCGAGCAGCGCCTGAAAGAGCAGGGCAAGCGCATCGAGTCGTACCAGCAGATCAATATCCGCATGGGCGAAGAGCTGCGCGAGCTGGCCAAACAGGTCGCGCCGCTGCCGGAGCGCCTGGTGCGCATCGAGCAGCGCGACCCCACCAGCCTGTCCTTCAGCCAGGCCGCGCGCCTGGTCGGCATGGGCGCCAGCCCCGAAGACCTGACCCAGAGCTGCGGCCTGTCCCAGGCCGAGGCCGAGCTGGTCGCCCGCCTGCATCAGGGCAAGGTGCGCGACTGAGTGCCGGGCATCTAGCCCGAAAATGAATCAGGCCCCGGAAGTGGGGCGTGGTGATTGTCGCCGTACTCAGTGCTTGCGACTGTTCGTGCCGATGTTGAACGTCTGCGCGACGATGCCCATGACGACGATGACTGTTGCCAGCAGCAGGGTGTAGACGACTTCGTAGAAGTAGGTTCCTTCCCAGACCATGATGATGAAGGCGCCGATGATGAACACGATCACTGCATAGGTCAGCCACGGGAACAGCCAGACCTTGAGCTGGATGTCCCGGCCCTCGGCTTCCAGCTTTCGGCGCATGCGCAACTGGGAGAACGCAATGACGAGGTAGACCAACAGGGCGATGGTGCCGGTGGCCTGCATCAGCACGTCATACACGTCCATCCAGTGCATGGCCGACAGGAATATCGCCACCAGGGCGAAGATGCTGGAGATCATCACGCCCACGTAGGGGGTGCCGGTGCTGCGCCCGGTGATCTGCATGATGCGATGGGCATCGCCGCGTCGCGACAGCGAGTAGAGCATGCGCGAGGCCGTGTAGAGCGCCGAGTTGAAGCAGCTGCACACCGAGGTCAGGACGATGAAATTGACGATCAGACCGGTGTGGGGAATACCCAGCATATCCAGGGTGACGCGATACGAACCCCAGGTCGGATCGCCAAGGTGCGGGTTGTTCCAGGGCACAAGGGCCACCACGATGAAGATCGAGCCGATGTAGAACAGGCAGATGCGCCAGACCACCGATCTAGTCGTCTTGATGATTTCCTTGCCGGGATTGGCCGACTCGGCTGCGGCTACGGTGACGATCTCGGCGCCGAGGAATGCGAACATCACGCCTAGCAGGGCTACCACCACGGCCTGCCCGCCATTGGGCATGAAGCCACCGACGGCGGTCAGGTTCGACCATCCGCTGGTGTTCCCCCATGGCCACAGGTGGGCGATCGCCAAGCCGCCGATGCAGATGAATAGGACAATGGCAACGACCTTGATCAGGGCGAACCAGAACTCGAATTCGCCGTAGTTGCGCACGTTCATGAAGTTCACCAGCATCAACGCCAGCGTGACGATCAGGGCGAAGCTCCAGCCCGGAATCATCGGGAACCAGCTGTTGAGGATGGTGCCGGCGACGAAGGCCTCCCAGCCCATCAGGAGAGCCCAGAAGTACCAGTACAGCCAGCCGATTGTGAAACCGGCCCAGCGTCCGATGGCGCGGTCGGCGTAGGTGGAGAACGATCCGGTATCGGGCTGCGAGACGGCCATTTCGCCGAGCATCCGCATGACCAGCACCACCAGAATGCCGCCGCCCAGGTAGGCTAGTACCGCAGCCGGCCCCGCCATGGCGATGGTCTTACCGGAGCCGACGAAAAGCGCCGCGCCGATCACTCCTGCGATGGACATCATGGTCAGATGGCGGGACTTCAGGCCGCCTTTGAGTTCGGTGCTGGGGGCCTCGCTGGCCAGATCATTCATCTTGCTCAAAATCAGACTTCCCTTGCCGCACGGTGGACGGCATGAACGGATGGAGGTGCTTGCCAATCGAATCACCGAGAACTCGTCCTTCCGGCGCCCCGTCGTCCAATTGACACTGGTGACTGCCGGTTCGGTTCCGGTCACTGCACAGCTTGACGGTTGTGTGTAGCCGAAGAGAACGGCGACTTCATGTGCTTTTGCCCACCTGTCGCCGGGCTGGCTCTCAAAGTTGAACAGGTTCCATATTCCGATCCGGACTGCATGGATGGCGAAAGCTGGGGGGCAGTTCCGTGCCGATGTTGGGCGATAGCGGCGGACTACCATCCATCTGATCAGGATTTTGTGGGATTAAGCTGACGGGTGATTCGGATTTATCTGATAAGAAAGGCGTCAAATCGTCGCTAAATTGGCCTCGTCAAAACTTCTCCCGAGGCCATCGATATGGCGACCATTTCCCGACGTGCCATGGTGCTGTGCTCGCATCCCGGTCGGCTGCTGAACTACAGCGTGCTGCTCAATCGTCTGGAGTTCTATCACCTGAGCCTGTGCCTGAACCTGGATGAAGTACGCAAGGCGCTCGCCACCCGGCAACGCTACAGCCTGTTCATCCATGACGACTTCCGCCCGGGGCCCGGCGAGCTGCTGAGCCTCAAGGCGCTGAGTCAGAGCAATACCTTCCGCCAGTTCCTGCTGGTCGGGCACTACAGTGCCGAGGAAAAGCGCGGGCTGATGCAATGGGCCTGGGCCAACCGCGTACCGCTGCTGGATGTGCTGGACAAGCCGCTGTCGCTGGCGCAGTTGCGCGAAGTGACCAGCGGCATGGTGCTCTATCACAGCGAGGACCGGCAGCCAATCCGTCAATCGGTTCGCGAGTTCTGCGATTTCGCCCCGGCAGGCGATCATCCGCCGGCCCAGCTCGGCTGCGAGTGTCGCAGCTGAGGCTGGTCACTGGCGCCGGAAGTCCGGTCCTTCCAGCAACAGGGGCATCGCGTCCGGCGGCGCCCCTGGCGTGTCGTTCAGCGGGCTCTTGCCCTTGAGATACCAGGCGAAGGCGATGATTTCGGCGATGGTGCGGTAGAGCGCCTCGGGAATCGCGTCGCCCAGCTCCAGGCGCGCCAGCAGGCGCACCAGTTCACCATTCTCGTAGATCGGCACCTCATGGTGGCGGGCGATGGCGAGGATGGTTTCCGCCAGTTCGTCGTCACCCTTGGCAGTGAGGGTCGGCGCGCTCTGCCCGTCATAGTTGAGCGCGATCACCTGGTGTGGGGCTTTCCTGGCCTTCTTCATGCGGTCTCATCCACCCAGCGCTGTTCCACGGCCGTCCGCGCCCCCTGGGGCGGCTTGCCCTGGCGGCAGCTCAGCTCGCCCACGGTCAGGCCGGCGTCGCTCAGGCGTTGGCGCAGGGTGCCCAGTTCGCCATCGATGAGGTTGGCGGTGGTGTCGCGCTCGGCCCACAGCTGGGTGCCGATGCTGCCGTGGGCCAGGGTGGCCTGGACCTGCAGCGGGCCGAGGCTGTCCAGGTCGAATGCCAGGTCGACGCGCCAGAGCATGTCGCGGGTCTGCTGCTCGCGCTCGCTGGCCGGGCTGTCCTTTTCTTCCTGCTGGATACGCACCTGGATCGGCACCATCTGATGTTGATGGCGCAGGGGGATTTCCAGCTGCCAGGTATTCACCACCGTACCGTCGGGGAGAACGTCGCTTTGCGCCAGGCTGCCCAACTGGTGTGTCTGCAGGCGCGAAACCGCGGCCGCGGCGAGCTTGAGCAGCGATTCGAGATCACCCTCCTGCTCCAGTTCACTGGCAAGCCGGCTGGGGAGCGGAAAGCTGATCGCTGACGGCGTGCGCCCGCTGGTCTGGCCGATGACACCCAGGGCGTTGCGCACGAAGGCCGGCATGGCCTGCGCCAGATTGCTGGCACCGGCCATGGCGTTGCCCGGCAGATTGTTCAGCACGGCCGCCGCCGTGCCGCCTTGCACGGCAGGCAGCAACTGGGCGATCAGCCGTAGCAGGTTGGCCTTGAGGTCCAGGGGAAGGCTTTCGACACCGCGCAGCATCTGACCTTCGAGGAACGCGCCGCTCTGCTGGAAGGCCTGGGCCACGCCCTTGGCGTCACTGAGCTGGCGCACGTCCGGCAGCGCCCCCAGTAACTTATCCACTGACTGGCGCAGTTCTGGGCTGATGTCCGGGTTGCTGCCAGCGCCCTGCAGCGCCTTGAGCAGTCCGTCCAGCGGGCCCTGGCGGCTCTGCTGGGCGCTGAGTTGCAGGCTCAGGTCGAGCTGTTCCAGGCGGGCATTCATCGGCAGGAACTGCAAGGCCTGCTGGTCCTGCACACGGGCGCTGAGCAGGCTGTTGAGCGGTAGCGGGTTGGGCGATTCGATGCTCAGCTGGCGCCCGGCCAGCGGAGTGTTGAGCAGCGTCACCAGGACCTTGTAAACCACCTGTTCGGCCTTGCCGAGGGCGACCAACTGGCTGGCATCGACCTTGCCCTGGATCAGCGTGCCGACCGGCAATACGTCGAGGTCGAGGCTTCCCAGCGGTGTCTGGCTGGCGCCGCCCAGGCCCAGCGAGCCCAGGCTTGGTTGGGTCAGCAGGGTGGCGGCGAGGCTGGTCTGGTTCAGAGTCGACAGCTGAAGGGTGCTGCCCTTGGGCAGCGCTTGGGAGCTTTCCGCCACCACCAGCGCCTGCTGGCCGCTGGCCATGGTCAGGCGCAGCAGCAACTGGAAACTCACCTGCCCGTCACGTACCGCCAGCACTTCCGCATGGGCCTTTTCCCCCGGCGGCAGCAGATCGCCCAGGCTTTGCGCGAGCTTGAGCGTCAGCTCGGCGGCGTTCTGCGTGCTGCGCAGCGACGGCGTAGGCGGTAGCGGACGGGAAGCGCCAATTTCGCTTGGCATCGGGGACCTGTAGGCGGCGTGACGGGATTACGCCCAGTGTATCGGCGGCGATTGCAGGGACTTTAGACCGTCCGGCGGCCGCGGGGCAGGGCGCTTGAGGCTGGCAGGGTGCGCTGATTTGACGTTACACCCTGTCGAAAAACCTGACGTCGGGCTTAGGAACGGCTGTGTATAATGCGCCGCCCGAGGCTGCGCTTGGCGGTCCGGACGGTATGGCCGCTTTTTTGCACCACTGACTGTTTTCTGCCCGACGGTTGCCGATGCCCTTGAACCATCCCCTCCTCGAAACCGTGGCGCTCGCCTGCGAGCGGGACTGGCGCATGCTGTTCGAGCGTCTCGATTTGCGACTGGGCGCGGGCGAGATGCTACAGATCGTCGGCCCCAACGGCAGCGGCAAGACCAGCCTGCTACGCCTGCTCAGCGGGCTGATGCAGCCCACCGCCGGTGAGGTGCTGCTCAACGGCAAGCCGCTCGCCGAGCAACGCCACGAGCTGGCCCGGCTGCTGTTGTGGATCGGCCACGCCGCCGGCATCAAGGGCCTGCTCACCGCCGAAGAGAATCTCGCCTGGCTCTGTGCGCTGCACCAGCCGGCCAACCGCGATGCCATCTGGCAAGCGCTGGAGGCCGTCGGCCTGCGCGGTTTCGAGGACGTTCCCTGCCATACCCTGTCCGCCGGCCAGCAGCGCCGCGTGGCCCTGGCGCGTCTTTACCTCGACGCGCCGCCGCTGTGGATCCTCGACGAACCCTTCACGGCCCTGGACAAACAGGGCGTGGCGCAGCTCGAAGAACACCTCGCCGGCCATTGCGAGCGCGGTGGCCTGGTGGTGCTGACCACCCACCACACCCTGGAGCGTATGCCTTCAGGCTATCGCGCCCTCGACCTGGGTCAGCACGCACGGGAGGCGGCGCGATGAGCAACGTCTTCACCCTGCTGCTCGCCCGCGAAGCGCGCCTGCTGTTCCGCCGTCCGGCGGAGCTGGCTAATCCTTTGGTGTTCTTCGCCATCGTCATCGCGCTGTTCCCGCTGGCGGTCGGCCCCGAATCGGAAATGCTCAAGAACCTTTCGCCCGGCCTCGTCTGGGTCGCGGCATTGCTGGCGGTGCTGCTGTCGCTGGACGGCCTGTTCCGCAGCGATTTCGAGGATGGTTCCCTGGAGCAGTGGGTCCTTTCGCCGCACCCCCTGCCACTACTGGTCCTGGCCAAAGTGCTGGCACACTGGCTGGTTTCAGGGCTGGCCCTGGTGCTGTTGTCGCCGCTGTTCGCCCTGATGCTGGGCCTGCCGGCGCGCTGCCTGGCGGACCTGCTGCTGTCGCTGCTGCTGGGTACGCCGGTGCTGAGCCTGCTGGGCGCCGTTGGCGCTGCACTCACCGTCGGGCTCAAGCGTGGCGGCCTGCTGCTGGCCTTGCTGATTCTGCCGCTCTACATTCCGGTGCTGATCCTGGGCAGCGGAGCGCTTCAGGCGTCGCTGCAGGGGCTGCCCACCGCCGGGCACCTGTTGTGGCTGGCCAGCCTGACGGCGTTAGCATTGACGCTGACGCCCTTTGCCATCGCCGCCGGGCTGAAGATCAGCGTCGGCGAGTGAACGAACGATCGCCGGGCTGGGAAGCGGCACCGGCGGCAGACTAGAGCTTTGAAATACAGAGCCTGATGATGAACTGGACTTGGTTTCACAAACTTGGCTCGCCCAAGTGGTTCTACGAGATCAGCGGACGCTGGCTGCCGTGGTTCGCCGTCGCTGCAATCGTGCTGATGGCTGCCGGCACCGTCTGGGGCCTGGCCTTCGCACCGCCGGACTACCAGCAGGGCAACAGCTTCCGGATCATCTATATCCACGTACCGGCGGCGTTCCTCGCCCAGTCCTGCTACGTCATGCTCGCCGTGGCCGGCGCCATCGGCCTGATCTGGAAAATGAAGATCGCCGACGTCGCTGTGCAGTGCGCCGCGCCCATCGGTGCCTGGATGACCTTCGTCGCGCTGGTCACCGGGGCCATCTGGGGCAAGCCGACCTGGGGCGCCTGGTGGGTCTGGGACGCACGCCTGACCTCGATGCTGATCCTGCTGTTCCTGTATTTCGGCATCATCGCCCTGGGCCAGGCCATCACCAACCGCGACAGCGCCGCCAAGGCCTGCGCCGTGCTGGCGATCGTCGGCGTGGTGAACATCCCGATCATCAAGTACTCGGTGGACTGGTGGAACACCCTGCACCAGCCGGCCACCTTCACCCTGACCGAAAAGCCGCCAATGCCGCCGGAGATGTGGATTCCGCTGCTGATGATGGTCGCCGGTTTCTACTGCTTCTTCGCCGTGGTGCTGTTGATGCGCATGCGCCTGGAAGTGCTCAAGCGCGAAGCCCGCGCGAGCTGGGTGAAGGCCGAGGTGGAGCGCGTGCTATGAGTTTCGAGTCTTTCTCCGATTTCCTCGCCATGGGGCACCATGGCCCTTACGTGTGGTCCGCCTACGCCATCTGCGCGGTGGTCCTGGCGATCAACGTCGTCTCGCCCATCGTGGCGCGCCGGCGTTACCTGCAAGAAGAGGCGCGTCGTCTGCGCCGGGAGGCCAGCAAGTGAATCCGGTCCGCAAGAAGCGTCTGTACATCGTTCTCGCCATCGTTGCCGGTGTCGGTGTCGCCGTCAGCCTGGCGCTGTCGGCCCTGCAGGAAAATATCAACCTGTTCTACACCCCGACCCAGATCGCCAACGGCGAAGCGCCGCACGACACGCGTATCCGCGCCGGCGGCATGGTGGAGAAGGGCTCGCTCAAGCGTTCGGCGGATTCGCTGGACGTGGAGTTCGTGGTCACCGACTTCGCCAAGGAAGTCACGGTGAAGTACCGCGGCATCCTTCCTGATCTGTTCCGTGAAGGGCAGGGCATCGTCGCCCTCGGCAAGATCAACGAGGCCGGCGTGCTGACCGCCGATGAAGTGCTGGCCAAGCACGACGAGAAATACATGCCGCCGGAAGTCACCAAGGCACTCAAGGACAGCGGCAAGCTGGAGCACTACGAAGCCAGCCAGAACGGCAATGCCGCGCCGCAACAAGGGAGCAACTGACGATGGTCCCCGAACTCGGCCACCTCTCGCTGATCCTCGCGCTGTGCATGGCGCTGGTGATGTCGTTCTTCCCGCTGATCGGCGCCTGGCGCGGCGATCGCCAGTGGATGAGCCTGGCGCGCCCGGCAGCCTGGGGGCAGTTCGCCTTCCTGCTGTTCTCCTTCGGCTGCCTGACCTGGGCCTTCCTCCACGATGATTTCTCGGTGGCCTACGTCGCCAGCAACTCCAACAGCGCGCTGCCCTGGTACTACAAGTTCAGCGCCGTGTGGGGCGCCCACGAAGGCTCGCTGCTGCTCTGGGCGCTGATCCTCGGCGGCTGGACCTTCGCTGTCTCGGTGTTCTCCCGCCAGTTGCCGGAAGTGATGCTGGCCCGCGTGCTGGCCGTGATGGGCATGATCAGCACCGGTTTCCTGCTGTTCCTGATCATCACCTCCAACCCCTTCAGCCGCCTGCTGCCGCAGGTGCCGGCCGACGGCAACGACCTCAACCCGCTGCTGCAGGACCCGGGCCTGATCATCCACCCGCCGATGCTCTACATGGGCTACGTGGGCTTCTCGGTGGCCTTCGCCTTCGCTATTGCCGCGCTGCTCGGCGGTCGACTCGACGCCGCCTGGGCGCGCTGGTCGCGGCCCTGGACGCTGGTGGCCTGGACCTTCCTCGGCGTCGGTATCGTGCTGGGCTCCTGGTGGGCCTACTACGAACTGGGCTGGGGCGGCTGGTGGTTCTGGGACCCGGTGGAAAACGCCTCGTTCATGCCCTGGCTGGTGGGCACCGCGCTGATCCACTCGCTGGCGGTGACCGAGAAGCGCGGCGTGTTCAAGAGCTGGACCGTGCTGCTGGCCATCGCGGCCTTCTCGCTGAGCCTGCTGGGCACCTTCCTGGTCCGTTCCGGTGTACTGACCTCGGTACACGCCTTCGCCTCGGACCCCGAGCGTGGCGTGTTCATCCTGGCCTTCCTGCTGGTGGTGGTCGGTGGCTCGCTGACGCTGTTCGCCCTGCGCGCGCCGGTGGTCAAGAGCCAGGTCGGCTTCGCCCTGTGGTCCCGCGAGACCCTGCTGCTGCTGAACAACCTGATCCTGGTGGTCACCGCCTCGATGATCCTGCTGGGCACCCTCTACCCGCTGGTGCTCGACGCCATCAGCGGCGCCAAGCTGTCGGTCGGCCCGCCGTACTTCAACGCCCTGTTCGTGCCGCTGATCGCCATCCTCATGCTGGCCCTGGCGGTCGGTGTGCTGGTGCGCTGGAAGGACACTCCGACCCGCTGGCTGCGCAACATGCTCACCCCGGTGCTGATCGGCACCGTGGTGCTGGGTGGCCTCGGCAGCTTCCTGTATGGCGAGCTGCACTGGGAAGTGCTCGCCGTGTTCATGCTGGCGGCCTGGGTGGTGCTGGCCGGTGTGCGTGACTTCTTCGACAAGGTCCGCCACAAGGGCGTGATCGCCGGTGCCGCGGGCCTGAACCGCAGCTACTGGGGCATGCAGCTGGCGCACTTCGGTATCGCCATCTGCGCCATCGGCGTGGTGCTCACCAGCCAGTTCAGCGCCCAGCGCGACCTGCGCATGGCGCCGGGCGAGTCGGTCGAGCTGGCCGGCTACCAGTTCCGCTTCGAGGGCACCCATCACTTCGAAGGGCCGAACTTCACCTCCGACAAGGGCACCATCGTCGTGACCCGCAATGGTTCGGAAGTCGCCACGCTGCACCCGGAGAAGCGCCTGTACAGCGTGCAGAACTCGATGATGACCGAGGCCGGCATCCACGGCAGCCTGACCCGCGACCTCTATGTCGCCCTGGGTGAGCCGCTGGATAACGGCGCCTGGGCCGTGCGCGTGCACATCAAGCCCTTCGTGCGCTTCATCTGGCTCGGTGGCCTGCTGATGGCCCTGGGCGGCGTGCTGGCGGCGCTCGACCGTCGCTACCGGCTGAAAGTGAAAACGCGTGTACGCGAGGCCCTGGGCCTCGCCGGACAGGGAGCCTGAGTGTGAAGCGTGCGATCCTGCTGTTGCCCCTGGCGATCTTCCTGGTCGTCGCGGTATTCCTCTTCCGTGGCCTGTGGCTGGACCCCAGCGAGCTGCCCTCGGCGCTGATCGGCAAGCCGTTCCCGGCGTTCTCCCTGCCCAGCGTCACCGAGCCGGGCAAGACCTACACCGAGGCCGATATCAAGGGCAAGCCGGCGCTGGTCAACGTCTGGGGCACCTGGTGCCCGACCTGCCGCTTCGAGCATCCGGTGCTGACCGACCTCGCCGCCAAGGGCGTGGTGATCTACGGTATCAACTACAAGGATGACGGCGCCGCCGCGCAGAAGTGGCTCAAGGAGCTGCACAACCCCTACCTGTTGAACATCGCCGACGCACAGGGCACCCTCGGCCTGGACCTGGGCGTCTACGGCGCGCCGGAGACCTACATCATCGACAAGGACGGCATCATTCGCCACAAGCTGGTAGGTGCCGTCGACGAGAAGGTCTGGCGCGAGCAGTTGGCGCCGATCTACCAGGGGCTGGTCGACGAGGCGCAAGGCAAATGAAGCGACTTCTTGCCGCCGTAGCGCTGGGCCTCGCTCTCACTGGTATCGCCCACGCGGCCATCGACACCTACGAGTTCGCCAACGACGCCGAGCGTGAACGTTTCCGCGACCTGACCACCGAACTGCGTTGCCCCAAGTGCCAGAACCAGGACATCGCCGACTCCAACGCGCCGATCGCCGCCGACCTGCGCAAGCAGATCTACACCCAGATGGCGGCCGGCAAGAGCAATCAGCAGATCGTCGACTACATGGTCGACCGCTACGGCGAGTTCGTGCGCTACAAGCCCGAAGTCAGCGAGCGCACCTGGCTGCTCTGGTTCGGCCCCGCCGCGCTGCTGGGGCTGGGCGTGATCATCATCGGCGCCATCGTCGTGCGCCGCCGTCGCCCGGCCGCTGCCACTTCCACCACGCTGTCCGCCGAGGAGCAGGCGCGTCTCGACCAATTGCTGGATAACCAAGACAAATGATCGATTTCTGGCTCGCTGCCGGCCTGCTGTTGCTGGTAGCCCTGGCATTTCTCCTCGTCCCTCTGCTGCGTGGCCGCAAGGCCCAGGCCGAGGAAGACCGCACCGCCCTCAACGTCGCCCTGTACCAGGAACGTCTGGCAGAGCTGACCGCCCAGCGTGACGCTGGGACCCTCGACGACGCTCAGCTCGAAGCCGGCCGCGCCGAAGCGGCCCGCGAGCTGCTCTCCGATACCGACGGTGCCAGCGAGGACCGTCGCTCGCGCCTGGGCCGTGCGGCGCCGATGATCGTCGCGCTGGTCCTGCCATTCCTCGCCCTGGGCCTGTATCTGCACTGGGGCGCCAGCGACAAGGTCGCCCTGGCCCGCGAATTTGCCACCGCGCCGCATTCCATGGAAGAAATGACTACTCGCCTGGAGCGCGCTGTGCAGGCCCAGCCGGATTCCGCCGAGGGCTGGTACTTCCTCGGCCGCACCTACATGACCCAGAACCGCGCCGGCGACGCTGCCAAGGCTTTCGAGCAGGCCGCGCGCCTCTCCGGGCGCCAGCCGGAAGTGCTCGGCCAGTGGGCCCAGGCGCTGTATTTCGCCGGTGACAAGGCGCTGACCCAGCAGGTCCGCGAGCTGGCCGACGAAGCCCTGAAGAAGGACCCGCAGGAAGTCACCACCCTCGGTCTGCTCGGCATCGCCGCCTTCGAGGACGAGAAGTACGCCGACGCCATCGACTACTGGGGCCGCCTGGTTGCCGTGCTGCCGCAGGACGATCCGTCCCGCAGCGCCATTGCCGGTGGCATCGAGCGCGCCCGCCAGCGCATGGTCGAGAAGGGCGAGATCCCGCCGGAGGCTCCTGCCGCTGCGCAGACTGCCGGCGTGACCCTGAAAGTGAAGGTCGACCTGACCGCTGCCGTGAAGGGCCAGGTCAAGCCGGACGACAGCGTGTTCGTCTTCGCCCGCGCAGTGAGCGGCCCGCCGATGCCGCTGGCGGTGAAGCGCCTGACCGTCGCCGACCTGCCCACCGAGGTGTCGCTCAGCGACGCCGACGCGATGATGCCGCAGCTCAAGCTGTCGCAGCACCCGCAGGTGCAACTGGTCGCCCGCATCTCCCGCGCCGGCAATGCCATCACTGGCGAATGGATCGGACGCAGCGAAGCGTTGTCTACTGCCAATGCGGGCGAGCAGAGCATCACCATCGACAGCCCGGATCAGAAGTAAGACGAACAAGAGAGGGTTGAGCGATGAAGGGCAGAGTGCTGGCGCTGGGCGCCATGCTGGTACTGGGTGGTTGCGTGGTGCAGCCGCAGCAACCTGAGCAGCCGCCACAACAGACGTCTCCGCCTGCGCATCCGACTACCCCGACACCGCCGCCCAAGCAGTCGTCTTCGCCGATCACCCCGCAGCCGAGCTCCGCACCGGCTGCCAAGCGCCCGACCCAGTTCGCCCCGCCGCCCGGTGGCAAGGGGCGCTGGGATGCCAGCCTGGGCGTCTACGTGATCCAGGGTCAGAAGGACCTCTACTACCGCCAGCGTACCTATTACCACTGGGACAACGGCTGGTACTGGAGCGTCGGCCCGCAAGGCCCATGGACCGAAACCGACAGCAGCGGCGTGCCGCCGGGGCTGACGCGCAAGTACGCGCCATAACGCGGACTTTTCGTAGGAGCGAGCGTGCTCGCGAACCGCTTGACGCCGGTGTCGCCGGGAGTCTCGTTCGCGAGCAAGCTCGCTCCTACAGGTTCCACCGAGGCGGCGCTCAATCGAACGTCCCCATCTCCGTCCCCAGTTCGATCACTTCCACCCGATTCCGTCCGCTCGCCTTGGCCTTGTACATCGCCTTGTCCGCTGCTGCGTAAAGTCCCTCGTAGGTGCCGGGAACGCCCGCTTCCAGGCAGGCAATGCCGAAGCTGGCGGTGAGGTAGAGCAGGCCGTCCTTCATCGGCAACGGGGTTTCCTCCAGCAGGCGGCGCACCTTTTCGGCGATGGTGCGCGCCTGCGGCTGCGAGGTGTCGGGCAACAGCAGCAGGAACTCCTCGCCGCCCAGGCGCGCCACGCTGTCGCCGGTGCGTGTGTAGTTGCGCAGGAGCGTGGCGGTATGGCGGATGACTTCATCGCCCAGTGGATGGCCATAGCGGTCGTTGATGAACTTGAAATGATCCAGGTCCACCATGAGCAGGCTGATGGGCGCCGGCTGGCGCGCGGCGCGGGACAGTTCCATGCTCACCAGCTGGTCGAACTGGCGGCGGTTGAACAACCCGGTCAGCGGGTCGTGGCCGGCGAGGTATTCCAGCTGGCGGTTCTTTTCCTCCAGTTCCAGCCGCTGTTGGCGGAGGAACTCGCGCTGGCGCAGGTTGCGCACATGGCCGTGCCAGAGGATCAGCGAAAGGATCACGCCGATGCCACAGATGGTCAGCCCGCCCATCTGGTTGGACAGGCGCAGCTGCGGATCAGCCTGGGTCAGGCCGATCGTCAGTTCGAAGGCGGCGAAGGCGAGAATGTAGAGGGTGACCGCCAGTCGGGGGCGCATCAGCAGGATCAGGGCGGCGGCCACCGAGGCCATCAGGAAGGGCGTGATGCTGCTGGTGACCTGTTGGTCTGCGCCGGTTATGGCGACGCCGAAGCCCAGCAACAAGGCGCTGCCCAGGATGGTCAGCAGTTGCATGTACCACAGCGGCGCGCTGCGCCTGGGGGGTAAGGCGAGCCATGCCAGCAGCCCGAGCAGGGAGAAGAGCACCGCGACCGTGGCATGCACGCGGATGATGTCCATCCTCCAGCCGTCGTGCGCCGCGCTCGCCCCTTGCAGATTGAGCTTGAACACGATGATGTGGATCAGATCGAACAGCACGGCCAGCGGTGCCGACAGATACAGCCGCCTGAGGTTTTCCCGGGCGATCGGCAGCGCCAGCGCGTCGTTGACCGCGATGGCGTGGTGCAGTCGCTGGAGCAACGTCCTGGACACGGGCTCTGGCCTCCTGCGCAAAGTGTCGGGCAGTTGCAGAATAGTCAGCCGCTGCCACGCTGTCGTGGCGATCGAGGCTGACGTGACCTGGCCTCGCATTGAGGGAGTCACAGACCGCTATCGATAATTTTCCGACCCTGGCAACGAATTGGCCTGGAACATTGTCGGATAAGCCCTCTGCGGGCATAGTCCGCAACCCGGTTCGCTCAAGGATATGCGTCATGAATAGAGTGCAAAGACTGCCGACGGAGCAGGGCCTGGATGCTGAGCGCACGCTGCTGGACGCCACCTTTGCCGGCCAGCGTGACAGCGGCCTGCTGCTCTGGCGCCCACTGGAGCAGTCCCTGGTGATGCCGCGCCGGCTGAGCCGACTGGAAGGCTTTTCTGCCGCCGAGGCCGCGTGTGCCGGGCTGGGGTGGCCAATTGCCCTGCGCGACACCGGTGGCGAACCGGTACCGCAGTCCCCTGGCGTGCTCAATGTCGCACTGGTCTATGCGATCCCGCCGGGCGATAACGAGCAGACGCGTATCGAAACCGCCTACCTGCGCCTGTGCCAGCCGCTGTGCGACTGGTTGGCCGCCCTCGGCCTCGATCCGGGCCTGGGGGAAGTGGAGGGCGCCTTCTGCGATGGCCGCTACAACGTCAACCTGGGCGGTCGCAAGCTGGTGGGCACCGCCCAGCGCTGGCGTCGCCGGCCCAGCGACGGGCGTTATGTGGTCCTGGCCCACGGCGCGATCCTGATGGAAAACCAGCGCGAGCCGATGGTCGATGCGGTGAACGCCTTCTACGAGAATTGTGGGCTCGACGCCCGCGTGCGCGCCACCAGCCACGTGGCGTTGGATGAGTTGTACGAACAGCCCTGGGACCAGGTTGACGCCCTGGCCGGGCAGTTCCAGCGGCACTTGCTGGCCGAGGGTGTGGCGCTGGATGTGTGATACGAACGACGTGGGTGGATCTTCGCTTCGCCCCAACCCTTCCAAGGAGTCTTGATACATGGAACATGGGACGAATTACCTGCAATCCACGGTGGTCTTCCTGATCGCCGCGGTGTTCATGGTGCCGTTGGCCAAGCGCCTGCAGCTCGGTGCTGTGCTGGGCTACCTGCTGGCCGGGGTGATCATCGGGCCATACCTGCTGGGCCTGATCGACAACCCGGAAAGCGTCGCCAGTCTTTCCGAGCTTGGCGTGGTGCTGCTGCTCTTCATCATCGGGCTGGAGCTGTCGCCCAAGCGCCTCTGGGTGATGCGCAAGCAGGTATTCGGTGTGGGCCTGGCGCAGGTGCTGCTGACTGCCCTGGCACTGGGCAGCCTCGCCGTGCTGGTGTTCGAGCTGCCGGTGAATACCGCCGTGGTGATCGGTGGCGGCCTGGCGCTGTCGTCCACCGCCTTCGGCCTGCAGATCCTCGCGGAGCGCAAGGAACTCAACAGTCCCTATGGACGCCTGGCGTTCGCCATCCTGTTGTTCCAGGACATCGCCGCGATCCCGCTGATCGCCATGATCCCGCTGCTGGGCGCCCGCGCCGACACCCTCGCGCCCGGTGGCGATGTCGCCCATGTGATCGAAGTGGTGGGCAGCATCGCCGTGGTGGTGATCGGCGGGCGCTTCCTGCTGCGCCCGGTGTTCCGCTCGGTGGCGCGCACCGGCCAGGCGGACCTGTCCACCGCCACTGCCTTGCTGGTGGTGGTCGGTACGGCGTGGTTGATGGAGGAGGCCGGCGTATCCATGGGGCTGGGCGCCTTCCTCGCCGGCCTGCTGCTGGCGGATTCCGAGTACCGCCATGAACTGGAAGCGCAGATCGAGCCCTTCAAGGGCCTGTTGTTGGGGCTGTTCTTCATCAGCGTGGGCATGAGCGCTGACCTCGGCCTGCTCAAGAACGAGCCGTTCCGTGTCATTGGCCTGACCCTGCTGCTGGTGGCGATCAAGCTGCCGCTGCTGTTCGTCATCGGCCGTCTGGCCGGTGGCCTGGACAAGGTATCGGCGCTGCGCCTGGGCGTGCTGCTCGGCGCCGGCGGCGAATTCGCCTTCGTGGTGTTCAAGCTGGCGGCGGCGCAGGGACTGATGGACGCCGACATGCATTCACTGCTGGTGCTGGGCATCACGCTGTCCATGGCGATGACGCCGCTGATGGTGCTGGCCCTTGCACGTAGCATCAAACCCAAGCCCGCGGTACTGCGCGAACCGCCGCCGGAATACCGCCAACTGCCGGACGACGCGCCGCGCGTGGTGATCGCCGGCATGGGCCGGATGGGCCAGGTGGTCGCCCGTATCATGCGCGCCCAGGGCGTGCCCTTCGTCGCGCTGGACACCTCGGTGGATACCATCGAGCTGACCCGCAGCTATGGCAATATCCCGATCTTCTACGGCGACCCGCTGCGCCCGGAGATCCTCCGCGCCGCCCAGGTGGAGAAGGCCGAGTTCTTCGTCGTCGCCACCGACGATCCGCAGACCAACATCGAGACCGCGCGCCTGGTGCGCAAGCTCTACCCGCACATCAAGGTCATCGGCCGGGCGCGCAACCGCCAGCACGTCTATCACCTGCTGGACGCCGACGCGACGCCGGTGCGCGAAACCTTCCACTCGAGCCTGGAAATGAGCCGCCTGCTGCTCACCGGCCTGGGCCTGAACGAAGAGCAGGTCGGCGCACGCATCCGCCGCTTCAAGCGTCACGACGAGGCGGTGCTGATGGCCCAGTACCGCGTCTACGACGACGAGAAAGCCGTGGTCCAGACTGCACGCGAGGCACGCAAGGAACTGGAAACCCTGTTCGAGGCTGACCACCTGGAAGACCAGGGTATCGGCCACCACTGACGGGCCATTCCGCGCATCGATAGTGCTGGGGTGGGCTGCCCGCCCCGGCGCATCCTCGGGTCTTCGCAATGGAGGCCCCATCGATGAGCGACTACCGCACCTTTACCCGGGAGGACCGCGACGGCGTAGCCGTGGTGAGCTTCCGTCATCCGCCGATCAACCTGATCGACCGCGCCATGGTCATTGACCTGCTGCATCTGGCCGATGAGCTCGAGCGCAACGCCGATATCCGTGTGGTGTTGTTCCGTAGCAGCAACCCGGACTTCTTCCTTGCCCACTACGATCTCGGCAGCCAGCTGGACGCGCCGCCGATGAAGCTGCCCGCCGGCATGGCCAGCCCGCTCAGCGCGCTGCTCAGCCGTTTCAGCCGGTTGCCGCAGGTGACCATTGGTGAACTGCGCGGCCGCGCGCGTGGCGCCGGCAGCGAATTCCTCCTGGCGCTGGATATGCGCTTCGCCTCCCGTGAACGCGCGCTGCTTGGCCAGCCGGAAGTGGCGGTCGGCCTGTTGCCTGGCGCGGGCGGTACGGTTCGCCTGGCACAGATGCTCGGGCGGGGCAGGGCGCTGGAAGTCTGCCTGGGTGGCGAGGACTTCGATGCGGACACGGCAGAGCGCTACGGCTGGATCAACCGGGCACTGGCGGATGCGGAACTGGAAGGATTCTGCGAGGCCCTGGCGCGACGGATCGCGGCCTTCCCGGCGGCAGGCATCGTCCATGTGAAGGCGGTGGTGGATCAGGTGACAGCAGCGGACCAGGCGGCGCTGGTGGATGAATCGCAGCGCTTCGTCGGTGACATGTCCGCACCCGCGACGGTGGAGCGGGTGCGCTGGATGATGGACAACGGTGGCCAGCAGGACGGGGAACTCGAACGCGAACTGGGGGCAGCGCTCGGGCGCTACCCGGCCTGAACCGCTGGCGAGGACGGCGTCACGCGGTCTTCGCCAGGATCGGCTCGTTCGCCACGGCGACCAGTATCGGCCGGGCCAATTGATGCTTGACCGCCGGACGCGGCTGGCGGCTGACCGAGGGGCGACGGTCGGGGATGACCACGGCCGAGCCCGGCGAGCGCAGGGTCAGCACGGCAATGACGCTGAGCAGCACCACGGCGGCGAGCACGATGCTGGCCAGGGCGACATACAGCAGCAGCTCCACCAGGGAGCCAACGAGCAGCAGGAAATCGAGAATGACTTGCATGGTGGTGTCCTCTTGACGATCCGTTGGGGGCGTCTCGCGAGTAGCTCGTTCGCCCCTGCGGCCCGACTGCGGGGCCGGCGAATCTCCTGCCAGCGAGTTGATGGGGCAAAGATGCCGCGCACGGACTATCAAGAGAACTGAATGCGCCGACTGGTGACTATCGACGTTATCGATAACGGCTGGAAGCCTCAGTTTAGAGAGGCGCCCAGGTTATTTTCGGGCGCCTGCGACCTTGGTCTCGTAGACGCTCAGAACTTCTCGCCCGGCTGCAGGAAGCGCCATTGGCCAACCGGCAGCTTGCCCATGGCCACGCCGCCCAGGCGCAGGCGGCGGATCGACAGGGCATGCAGACCGACGGCCCGGCACATGGCGCCGATCTGCCCAGGGCGGAACTGCTTGCCGGCGAAGCGCAGGCGGTTTTCGCTCTGCCAGCTGACCTTCAGCGACGGCAGCTCGCGGCCGTCGATGACCAGGCCACGGCACAGGCGCTTCAGGCCATTGTCGGCAATCTGCCCGCTGACCTCGACCACGTACTCGTGTTCGATGTTGTCCGCCTCGTCCACCAGCCGGCGCTGCACGCCGCGGCTCTGGGTGTAGACGAGCAGGCCGCTGGCGTCGGTCTCCAGCACCGTGGTGTTGAACTGGTGGCCGAAGTGCTTGCGCAGCAGGCGCTGCTGCAGGTTGTCCTCGGCCCAGCGCTTGTCCGGCGTCAGCAGTTGCTGGGCGGAGTTGGCGCCGTTGCCGCTGCCCAGGCCGACCGGCTTGTGCACCAGGATGGTCACCGGCGGAATCGGGTCGGCGGAGGCACCCGGCAGCAGTTCGATCCGCTGGGCGTCGACCTTGAATTGCGGTTCTTCCACGCGCTGGCCGTCCACCGTGACCCAGCCGCCCTCGATGTACAGCTCGGCTTCGCGGCGCGAACAGGGCAGCAGCTCGGCGAGGCGCTTGGACAGGCGGATGGCTTCGGACATTTCGGGTAACCAGGCAGGGGAAAGCGATCATTGTAACCGCAAGCCGGCGGAATGATCCGCGCGGCTTCCGGTCACAACTGCAGAGCAAGCAATGAGGAAGCGCGATGCGGATCACCCTGATCGACGGCCTGGGCTGGGACCTGGACGAACACGGCAGCGGCGGCCTGATCAACAAGCGTGGCGAGAAGGTGCACCTGCGCCAGGGCGACATGGACGGCGCGTGCGGCCCGTACTGCCTGGTGATGGCGATGCTGGCGCGCAACCAGCTCGGCCGGCGCGCGGCCAAGGGCCTGGCGCCGGTGGATTCGCGCACCCGCTACGGGCGGCTGATGGAGGCGTTGAACGCGCACGAGACCCTGGTGCGCGTTGGCACCACCGGCGCGGATCTGCTGGAGCTGCTCAAGGTCATCAGCGACAAGGAATACCGCGTCGAACGCGGCAACGGTACGCGGATGGTCGAGCTGACCCGGCGGCACCTCGACGAGAACATCCCGGTGGTGCTGGGCTTCCACGGCCGCAAGGACAGCGATATCCGCCACTGGTGCCTGGCGGTGGGGATGAGCGACGACGCCTTCTTCCTTCTCGACCCGGCGCACGACCTGCAGCGCGGGCTGGCCTGGAACGCGGTGCTCACCACCCAGGCCAATGGCTCGCGCTTCGGTTATCGCTACCTCAACGCGAAAGGTACCTGGGCGGTGACGCTCAAGGAAATGGTGGCGCTGCTCTAGGCCTTTGCTGGTGTGGCAGGGTTCAGCGAGTGAAGCGGAACAGGTTGTAGCCACCCAGTTGCTCGGGCACCAGCAGCACGAAACCGTCGTGCGAGTTGCGCACCACGCCGACCACGTCGGTCTCGCGCGCCGCCGCCTGCTCCAGGCCGCTGTAGCCCACCTGCGGGTCGTCGTTCACCGAAGCGCCGCCGACGAATACCAGCCGCTTGTCGTCCAGGCGTTGCAGATAGCCGCTGATGCGCTGCGAACCGCTGGTCTTCTCCAGGTACAGGCCCTTGGGCGTTTGCCGCACCGAGCATTTGAAATTCGGGTAGCCGTACAGTGCTTCCGTTTCGATCTGCACCGAGCGGCATTTCCAGTTCCCGGTCAGGGCCGCGTCGGCCAGTGGTTCGGGATCTTCCAGCACGATGCGGTACAGATTCAGCGCTTCGTTGCGGGTGGTCTCGTCTTCACTCTGCTGGAGCTGGTCGAGCAGGCGCTTGACCTCGCCATCGAGGGTCGTCAGGCGCTGCTGGTCGGCAGCGTTGACCGCGGCGGGCCAGACGGTCGCGGTGTCGTCGGCGAAGGCCAACGGGGAGAGCAGCAGGCCGGCGGTGAGCAGGGCAGCGGTGAGGGAGCAGCGTTTCGACATCTTGTGCATTCCATTGCAGGGGAAATCCCGCGGCGCGCGCCGCGGGCGAGAGGTTTCAGGGGGAGTCCCGAACTGTTGGCTCGATGGGTGGAGCGACGGGCGCCTCGCGCTCGTGGACCCAGGACATGAACAGCTCGTAGCCCAGCGCCAGTACCACCGGGCCGACGAACAGGCCGATGATGCCATTGCTGAGCATGCCGCCCAGGGCGCCGATCAGGATCACCGGCATCGGCACCTTGCCGCCGCGGCCGAACATCAGCGGCTTGAGGACGTTGTCGGAGAGGCCGCCGGCCATGGTCCAGATCGTGAACAGGATGGCGACCAGCAGCGAATCGTTGGTCATGAATACATAGATGATCGCCGGGATGGTGATCAGCACCACCGGCAACTGGGTGATGCCCAGCAACAGGACGCCCAGGGCCAGCAGGCCGGCGCCGGGGATGCCCATGACGACGAAGCCCAGGCCGAGGATCATGGTCTGGATGAAGGCCACGCCGACCACGCCCTGGGCTACCGCACGGATGGTGCCGGTGCACAGCTCGGCCAGCCCCGGTCCGCGCTCCGGGCCGGAGATACGGATGGCGATATCGCAGGAGGTTCGGCTGCCCAGTTCGCCGTAGGCCATGATCACCCCGGCAATGACGAACGCGGCGAGGAACTGCATCAGGCCCATGCCCGCACCCGCCGCCTGACCCGCCAGGGTCTTGGCGACGCCCTGCAGGTGCGGGGCCATCTGGTGCACCACGCCCATGAAGTCGGTGGCCACGCGTGTCCAGAAGGGATAGATGTACTGCCCAATCACCGGCCAGGTCTGCACCGAGTCGGGTGGCAGAGGTATCTGCAGGGTGCGGTTCTGGATCGCGTGCACCAGGTCGCGCACCGAATCGGCCATCGACATGCCGATCACCACCACCGGCACCAGCAGGATCACCAGGCCGAGGATCACGATCAGCGTCGCCGCGCTGTTGGGCCGTCCGCCCAGCCAGCCGCTGAGCAACTGATGCAACGGGTAGAGGGTGATGGCGAGGATCACCGACCAGAGCATGAGGTCGAGGAAGGGATGGAAGATGCGGAAGCAGAACAGGGCCAGCAACAGGATCAGGCCGGCGCGGATCAGCACATCGAGCAGGTTGCGCGACAGCAGCTTTTCCGGGGAGGGCAGCATGGGGGGCTCCTTGCAGCGGGCGCGACGTGGCCCAGTCCTTAACTATCGGCGGACTCTGCCCGAGTGCAAGGTATTCAGGCAATAAAGGAAGTTCGGTATTGCGGGGAGATCGTGAAAAGCGTGAAAAGCGCGGAGGTGAAGCGGGGGGAGGCGGGCAGCCTGCCGAGGTTCGGCAGGCTTGCCAGCGGGTATTACTTCTTGCCGAGGCTGATGTGGCGGCTCGGTGCGCCGTAGTTCTGACCGGTCACGCCCTTGGCGATCTGCTGGATCTCACCGCCGGAGTTCAGGAAGGCGGCGATCTGGGCTTCCAGGGCTTCGCTGGTCGCGGTAGCGGCGGGAGCCTTGGGGGCGGCTTTCTGGCGGGTGGAGGGCTTGGTAGTCATATCTGCCATACCTGTCTGCGCAAATTGGCCGCCCATTGTACATCAAACGAGCAGGTTTCGGGGCGGTCATGGAACGAACGGTCTCATTCGGCTGCCTGAATCGTCCTTCGCGCGCGGTGTGGCGGCAGTGCTACCCTGTGCGCACTCCGGCCTTTCAGAGCCCGCCATGTCCCTGCTGTCGTCCCGCCAGCGCAATGCCTTGCGCCTGGCTCGCTCGTTCCTCGCTCCCTACCGCTGGCGTGCCCTTGGCGCGTTGCTGGCGCTGCTGTTCACCGCCGCCATCACCCTGTCCCTGGGGCAGGGCATCCGCCTGCTGGTGGACCAGGGCTTCATCACCCAGTCCGAACAGCTGCTCACCCGCGCCATTGGTATCTTCTTCGCCCTGGTGCTGTGCCTGGCGGTGGGTACCTTCGTGCGCTTCTACCTGGTGTCGTGGATTGGCGAGCGGTTCGTCGCGGACATCCGCCAGCGCGTGTTCGACCACCTGATCGAACTGCACCCCGGCTTCTACGAGAACAACCGCGCCTCGGAAATCCAGTCGCGGCTGACCGCCGACACGACGCTGCTGCAGTCGGTGATCGGCTCCTCGCTGTCGATGGCGCTGCGTAATGTTCTGATGCTGCTGGGCGGGGTGATCCTGATGTTCTTCACCAACGCCAAGTTGACCAGCATCGTGGTTGCTTCGCTGCCGCTGGTGATTGCGCCGATCCTGCTGTTCGGCCGCCGCGTGCGCAGCCTGTCGCGGCTCAGCCAGGATCGCGTGGCGGATGTCGGCAGCTACGTCGGCGAGTCCCTCGGCCAGATCAAGACGGTACAGGCCTACAACCACCAGGCGCAGGACCGCGCACGCTTCGGGCGCACGGTGGAAGACGCCTTCGACACCGCGCGCAAGCGCATCATGCAGCGCTCCTGGCTGGTCAGCGTGGTGATCCTGCTGGTACTTGGCGCAGTGGGCGTGATGCTCTGGGTCGGCGGCATGGACGTGATCGCCGGGCGCATCAGCCCCGGCGACCTCGCTGCCTTTGTGTTCTACAGCCTGATCGTCGGCATGGCCTTCGGCACGCTGAGCGAGGTGATTGGAGAGTTGCAGCGCGCCGCCGGTGCGGCCGAGCGCATCGCCGAGCTATTGCGGGCGCGCAGTGAAATCCACGCACCGGCCAGCCACTTGCTGCGTTTGCCCGAGCGCATCGTCGGCAGTATCGATCTGCAGGGCGTGCATTTCGCCTATCCGTCGCGCCCGGAGCAATGGGCCATCGATGGCATCGACCTGCACGTGGAGCCGGGCGAAACCCTGGCGCTGGTGGGGCCGTCGGGCGCGGGCAAGTCCACTCTGTTCGACCTGCTCTTGCGCTTCTACGACCCGCAGCAGGGGCGCATCCTGATCGACGGCCAGCCCATCGCCCAACTCGATCCGACGGACCTGCGCCGCAGCTTCGCGCTGGTTTCGCAGAACCCGGCGCTGTTCTTCGGCACGGTGGAGGAGAACATCCGCTACGGCCGCCCCGGCGCCAGCGATGCTGAAGTGGAGGCTGCCGCCCGTGCAGCCCACGCCCACGAATTTATCCTGCGTCTGCCCGAGGGTTATCAGGCTCATCTGGGGGAGAGCGGCCAGGGGCTTTCCGGGGGGCAGCGCCAGCGCCTGGCGATTGCCCGTGCGTTGCTGGTGGACGCGCCGATCCTGTTGCTGGACGAAGCCACCAGCGCGCTGGATGCCGAGAGCGAACACCTGATCCAGCAGGCGTTGCCGGGGCTGATGCGTGACCGCACCACGCTGGTGATCGCCCACCGCCTGGCCACGGTGCTCAATGCCGACCGTATCGCGGTGATCGAGCACGGTCGCCTGGTGGCGCTGGGGCGGCACGCCGAGTTGGTTGTAAGCAGTCCCCTGTATGCGCGCCTGGCCGAACTCCAGTTCGGCCAGAAGGAACATAGCCTTTAGGAGCGAGCTTGCTCGCGACTGCTTAACTCCGGAGCTGCCGCACAGCCTGGTTCGCGAGCAAGGGCTGGGCGCCCCCTCGGTCCTACATGAAGCCGGCGTTCGGCGGCTTGAGGCGCATCCTTGCGCCAATGCGCGTAGAATACCCGCCCCGTTCACGAGGTAAGCGTCATGGCAGTCATAGGTCGGTTCAATTCGTTGCAGGTGGCCAAGCACACCGATTTCGGTCTCTACCTGGATGGCGAGAGCCACGGCGAAATCCTGCTGCCCAAGCGCTACGTGCCGAAGAACGAACCCACCGAGGTGGGCGACTGGCTGAACGTGTTCATCTACCTGGACAGCGAAGACCGCCTGATCGCCACCACCCAGAAGCCCAAGGTGCAGGTCGGCGGTTTCGCCAGCCTCAAGGTGGTGGAGGTCAATCGCATCGGTCTGTTCCTCGACTGGGGGCTGCCCAAGGACCTGCTCCTGCCGCACTCGGAAGAGAAACGTCCGCTGCAGGTTGGCGATTACTGCGTGGTCTACGTCTACCTCGACGAGCGCAGCCGCCGCATCACCGCCACCGCGCGCCTGGACCGCTACCTGGACAACACCCCGGCGAACTACAAGGCCGGCCAGGAAGTCGACCTGCTGGTCGTCGAGCGCACCGACCTGGGCTACAAGGCGATCATCGAAGGCAAACACTGGGGGCTCATCCACAAGAACGAAGCGTTCAAGTTCCTCCGGGGTGGCCTGCGTGAGAAGGGCTACATCAAGGAGATGCGCGCCGACGGCAAGATCAGCCTGAGCCTGCAACCCGCCGGCGCGGGGCTCTCGGATGCCCTGAGCGAGAAGATCCTCCAGGCTCTGCGCGATGCCGGCGGCAAGCTGGCGATCAGCGACAAGAGCCCGCCGGAGCTGATCGCCCAGCAGTTCGGCGTCAGCAAGGGCAACTTCAAGAAGGCCATCGGCGGCCTGTTCAAACAGGGCCTGATCGTCATCCACGACGATCGCATCGAGCTGGCCTGACGGCTCAGCCGCGCCCGCGGACGATGGATTCGGCCACTGCGCAACGCGGCTCGGCCGGGGCCAGCGAGCCCATGCGCTGCAGGTCGACCGGCGTGCCCGGCTCGGCCTTCAGCTGGCGACGCAGGTCGTCGAATACCTGGTCATGCTCCTTGCGAAAGCGCAGCACCGGCCCGCTGCAGACCCGCAGGCCGTGCCGTCGCAAAATGCGCGTGGCGCTGCCGGCGAAGTTGAAGGCGAGATCGCCGGGGAGTTCGAAGCCGTCATTGAAGGGCTGGCCGTCGATTTCGCCATCCAGCTCGAATTTCACTGTCGCATCACGGCTGGCGGCATTTTCCACGACGTAGCTCATGCGAATACGGTACTGCTGCCGATCGAGGCCGGCGGTGGAGTGGATGGTGACCTGAGCGGGAACGGTCATTTTTTCTCCTGGTAACGCCAGCCCGCGACCGAAGCCGCGGGCGTTCGATATTGGGCTCAGAGGCTCAGCTGTCCGGAATAGAGACCGTAGCCGGCGCCCAGTGTTGCGGCCAGTAGGACGGCAAAGATCAGCCCTTCCGCCTTGCTGAACACGCGTTCGCCGCGCTCGCGCTTGGCCATGATGAACAGCACCACGCCCGGGGTGTAGAGCAGCGCCGAGAGCAGCAGGTGATCCATGCCGCCGGCATACACCAGCCACAGGCTGTAGATGAGGGCGATGGCGCCGATTACCAGGTCCTTGCGGCGCTCGCGCAGCAGACCTTCATAGCTTTCCCCGCGCAGGCACAGCAGTACGGCGTAGCCGGCGGAGAACAGGTAAGGCAGCAGCGCCATGGATGCGGCCAGGTGCACCAGGCTGGTGTAGGTGCTGGCGGCGAACAGGGTGACGATCAGGAATACCTGCACCGTGGCGTTGCTCAGCCACAGCGCGTTGACCGGCACGTCCGCTTTGCTCTCCTGGGCGAGGAACCTGGGCATGGTGTGGTCCTGGGCAGCGGCGAACATGATTTCCGCGCTCAGCAGAATCCACGCCAGTAGCGCGCCGAACAGCGAGACGACCAGCCCGGCGATGATCAGCACGGCGCCCCAGTGACCGACCACGTGTTCCAGTACGTAGGCCATGGACGGGTTGGGCAAGCCGGCCAGTTGCGCCTGGTTCATCATGCCCATGGACAGCACGTTCACCAGCACCAGCAGCGCCATCACCGAGACGAAGCCGATCACCGTGGCGGTGCCGACATCCGAGCGCTTCTTCGCGTGGCCTGAGTACAGGTTGGCGCCCTCGATGCCGATGAACACCCAGACGGTGATCAGCATCATGTTGCGTACCTGGCTCATCACGCTGTCGAAATCGACATGACCGTGGCCCCAGAAATCGGCAGTGAACAGGTCCATGTCGAACGCCACCAGGCCGATCAGGATGAACAGGACGATGGGTACGACCTTGGCGACCGTGGTGATCTGGTTGATGAAGGCCGCTTGCTTGATCCCGCGCAGGATCAGGAAGTGCAGGCTCCACAGCAGCAGGGATGAGCAGACGAAGGCAATGGCGGTATTGCCCTCGCCGAACACCGGGAAGAAGTAGCCCAGCGCGCTGAAGATCAGCACGAAGTAGCTGACATTGCCGAGCATGGAACTGAGCCAGTAGCCCCATGCCGAATTGAAGCCGATGTAGTCGCCAAAGCCGGCCTTGGCGTAGGCGTAGACGCCGGCATCGAGTTCCGGCTTGCGGTTGGACAGGCTCTGGAAGACGAAGGCGAGCATCAGCATGCCGATACCGCTGATGGCCCAGCCGATGAGAACAGCGCCGGGGCTGGCGCTTTTCGCGACGTTCTGCGGCAGCGAGAAGATGCCGCCACCGATCATGGAGCCGACCACCAGGGCGGTGAGTGCAGCCAGGCCGAGTTTCTGGTTGGGCGATGTGGGCATTTCCCAGCCTCCTGAATGTGAATGGATTCGCATATTTTCGAATCCGCTCGGAGGCACTCGGCTGATGTATATCAATAGCAGGCTAACGGTTTCTGAACCGACCCTGAACGAGTTCTGTTGCGGTTCAACAGCGCGCAGGGCTAAGGCCGCGGGTCACCAGAGCCGCGGAGAAGAGGCTGGCGCTTGCCGCTACATCATGTGGCGGAAGCGATTCCAGGCCTGCTCGACGGAGAGCCACCAGGCCGGCATGGCGCTGCCGAAGCCGGCGATCTCCAGGCGCGGGTGGTGGCGCACCACCATGTCCAGCACCGGTTCCTGCTCGGGCTTCACGTCGACGAAGAACACGTGGCGGCCTTGCTGCAGGTTGCCTTGGAAGCGGCGCACGTCGCCACTGGGGCGTTGCAGGCCGAAGAAGCTGCTTTCCCACAGGCTGAAGCCCAGCAGCACCGCGGCGAGAAAGACCACGGGGATCCAGCCTGCCGCCGTCTGCGTCCAGCCACTCAGGTAGCCGACCACCAGTACCAGCACGGCCAGTGCGGCACCGATCACCAGGCCGATCTTGCCCCAGTGCACCACGTCTTTCTTCATCACCGACGGCACTTCATGCAGGCGGTGCTCTTCCAGTTCCGCGTCGCTGTCGCTGAGCACATGCATCTGCTCGATGCCGATGCCGCTTTCGGAAAGCTCCTGCTCGACCTGTTCCAGGTCGTCCAGGTTGTCGCTGATGTAGTAATGCCTGTTCATGACGAACCTCGCGCCCCTCGGAAATAAAAGATCCCCCCAGGGTTTCGTCCGTGATCTGCCGCGTTTCCCGGCAAATCTCCGGCGTTCGAAGAATGTCGTCATGCACCAGTCTAACACCGGGGGGGGCGTGGCTCGCGGGGCGCTGCCGGGCGGTCGCGGGCTTGCCATGCGGCGTGGGAGGGCAGAGGATGCCGGTCTCACTCCCTGGCGACGAGGCCAAGATGATCCGCGAGATTCTCAGGATGGGCGACGAGCGCCTGCTGCGCATCGCCCCGCCAGTGCCCGAGTCGATGATCGGTAGCGCCGAGTTGCAGCAACTGATCGACGACATGTTCGAGACCATGCATCACGTTGGTGGAGTTGGCCTGGCCGCGCCGCAGATCGGCGTGGACCTGCAGCTGGTGATCTTCGGTTTCGAGCGCAGCGAGCGCTACCCGGATGCACCGGCGGTGCCACCGACCATCCTGCTCAACCCGCTGATCACGCCTGTCGGCGACGAGCTGGAGGAGGGCTGGGAAGGCTGCCTCTCGGTCCCCGGCCTGCGTGGTGCGGTGGACCGTTACCGGGCTATCCGCTACCAGGGCGTCGATCCCCAGGGCCTGCCCATTGACCGCACGGTGGAAGGCTTTCATGCGCGGGTGGTGCAGCACGAGTGCGACCACCTGATCGGCCGGCTGTATCCGTCGCGTATCACCGATTTCAGCAAATTCGGCTTCACCGAGGTGCTGTTCCCCGGGCTCGATCCGAACTCGGATGACTGACGGCAGCTTGAGCTGTTCTCCGTAGGAGTGAACTTGCTCCTACAGCAGGTGATGGTTCTGCGCGCGATTGCAGGAGCGGGCTTTTCCAGAGCCGAGGGCGGCGCCGCCCTCAACTTTCCTCGTCGAGCTGGTAACGGGTCGGCACCAGGCTCTCCTTGATCTTGCGCAGGTGCGGCTGGAAATCCACGCCGCGGCGCAGGGTCACGCCGGTGGCGAGCACGTCGAGCACGGTGAGCTGGATGATCCTTGAGGTCATCGGCATATAGATGTCGGTGTCCTCGGGCAGCGGGATGTCCAGGCTCAAGGTGCTGGCGCGGGCCAGCGGCGAGTCCGCGGCGGTCAGGCCGAGTACCGAGGCGCCGTTCTGTCGCGCCAGGTGGGCCACGTCCACCAGCTCGCGGGTGCGCCCGGTGTAGGAAATCACCACGAACAGGTCGCCGGTGTGTGCTACCGAGGCGATCATCCGCTGCATCAGTACATCGCTCTGCGCTGACACCGCCAGGTTGAAGCGAAAGAACTTGTGCTGCGCGTCGAGGGCCACCGAGCTGGACGCGCCAAGGCCGAAGAAGTGGATCTGCCGGGCCTGGATCAACAGGTCCACGGCGCGGTCGATCACCTTCGGGTCGAGCAGTTTGTGGGCGCTGTCCAGCGAGGCGATGGTGCTGCTGAAGATCTTGCGCGTGTAGGCCTCGGGGCCGTCGTCGGCCGCCACGGCCTGGGTCACGAAGGCTGCGCCGCTGGCCAGGCTCTGCGCCAGTTGGATCTTCAGCTCCGGATAGCCGCTCATGCCGAAGGAGCGGCAGAAGCGATTCACCGTCGGCTCGCTGACACTCGATGCCTGGGCCAGCGCGGCGATGCTGAAGCGCGTGGCCTGCTGCGGGTCGTGCAGGATCACCTGGGCGACCTTGCGCTCGGCCTTGTTCAGCTCTTCCAGACGGCTCTGGATCTGCTCCAGCAGGTTTTTCATCCGTGCTCCTTGGGCAATCGACGGTTGACCGGGTAGGTGCGGCCAGCGGCGCTATCCTAACGTCAGGCTGGCAAGCGACCAACAACGGCGCGAGACGGCAGAAATATGTTGTTTAATTACTACATATTTGTCTTAATGCCAGCGTAGAAGGCTAACTATCGTTCAAAATTTGGTTGGTAACAACAAATGCCTGAAGTCCGCGTTCTGCCCTGCACCCTTGCGCTGTTCGGCGCCCTGGGTGATCTCGCCCTGCGCAAACTGCTGCCGGCGCTCTACCAGCTCGACCGCGAAGACCTGCTGCACCGCGATACCCGCATTCTTGCCCTGGCCCGCGATGACGGCGCCACGGAAGCGCCATTGGCAACCATTGAACGCCGTCTGCGCCAGTATGTCCCGGCGAAAGAGTGGGATGAACAGGTCTGGGCCCGCTTCCAGGCGCGCCTGCATCACCTGAGCATGGACTTCCTCGACGCCGGCTCCTACCAGGCGTTGGCCGAGCTGGTGGGCGACGAGAAGACCCTGGTCGCCTACTTCGCCACCGCCGCCTCGGTGTTCGGCGGCATCTGCGAGAACCTTGCCGCTGCCGGCCTCGCCGAACGCACCCGGGTGGTGCTGGAGAAGCCCATCGGCCACGACCTGGAATCGTCCCGCGCGGTGAATGACGCCGTGGCACGTTTCTTCCCGGAAAACCGCATCTACCGGATCGATCACTACCTGGGCAAGGAGACGGTGCAGAACCTCATCGCGCTGCGCTTCGCCAACAGCCTGTTCGAGACCCAGTGGAACCAGAACCACATCTCCCACGTGGAGATCACCGTGGCCGAGAAGGTCGGCATCGAGGGCCGCTGGGGCTACTTCGACAAGGCCGGCCAGCTGCGCGACATGGTGCAGAACCACCTGCTGCAACTGCTCTGCCTGATCGCCATGGACCCGCCGGCCAACCTCACCGCCGACAGCATTCGCGACGAGAAGGTGAAGGTGCTGCGCGCGCTGGAGCCCATCGCTCCCGAGCAACTGGCGACCCGCGTGGTGCGCGGCCAGTACACCGCCGGCTACATCGACGGCAAGCCCGTGCCGGGCTATCTCGCCGAGGAAAATGCCAACCCCAACAGCGACGCCGAGACCTTCGTCGCCCTGCGGGTGGATATCCGCAACTGGCGCTGGTCCGGCGTGCCGTTCTACCTGCGTACCGGCAAGCGCATGCCGCAGAAGCACTCGCAGATCGTCATCCACTTCAAGGAACCGCCGCACTACATTTTCGCCCCGGAGCAGCGCTCGTTGATCAGCAACCGGCTGATCATCCGCCTGCAACCGGACGAGGGCATTTCCCTGCAGGTGATGACCAAGGACCAGGGCCTGGGCAAGGGCATGCAACTGCGCACCGGCCCGCTGCAACTGAATTTCTCCGAAACCTTCCAGACCGCCCGTACGCCGGATGCCTATGAGCGACTGTTGCTGGAAGTCACCCAAGGCAACCAGAACCTGTTTGTCCGCAAGGACGAGATCGAGGCCGCCTGGACATGGTGCGATGGCCTGATCGACGGCTGGGGCCGCCTGGGCGAGGAGCCCAAGCCCTACCCGGCCGGAAGCTGGGGACCGCAGGCGTCGGTTGCCCTGATCGCTCGCGACGGGAGGGACTGGTATGGCGATCTTTGAACCGACACTGAAAGAAGGCATGGCCTGGAAGACCTGGAACAACGCCGCCGAGCAGGCCCGCGGCCTCGCCGAAGCGGTAGCCGACGCGCTGCGTGAGGCATTGATCGAACGCGGTCGCGCATTGCTGGTGGTGTCCGGCGGGCGCAGTCCGGTGGCTTTCCTAGAGGCCCTGAGCGGCGCGGTACTGGACTGGTCGAAAGTGGCCGTCAGCCTCGCCGACGAGCGCTGGGTGCCTGAGTCGCACCCTGACAGCAATGCAGGCCTGCTGCGCCGCCATCTGCTCAAGGGCGAGGCGGGCAAGGCGCAGTTCATCGGCCTGTATCAGCCGGCGAGCAGCCTTGAGGAGGCGGCCGACAAGACCGATCGCTTCCTCCACGAGCTGACGCTGCCCATCGATGTGCTGGTGCTGGGCATGGGCGACGATGGCCACACGGCTTCGCTGTTCCCTGGCAGCACCAACCTGGTCGAGGCGCTCGACCCTGCCGGCACACGCCGATGCCTGCCGATGTGGGCGCCGACCGTGCCGCACCAGCGCCTGACCCTCACCCGAGCCGTGTTGCAGGGCGCGCGGGTGCAGATCCTGGCCATCCAGGGCGAGTCCAAGCTGGCCACGCTGAGTCAGGCGCTCAGCGATAACGACGACCAGCGCATGCCGGTCAATGCGTTCCTGCGTTCACCTCTTTCGATCCACTGGTGCCCCTGAAGCACGGAGTTACCGCTATGCCTGAACAACACATCCAGCAGATCGATGCCCTGGCGCAGCGTGCGCGCATCCTGCCGGTGATCACCATCGACCGCGAGGCAGACATCCTGCCCATGGCGGATGCTCTGGCAGCCGGCGGCATCACCGTTCTGGAAGTGACCTTGCGGACGGCGCTGGGTCTCACCGCGATCCGCCAGTTGAGCGAGCAACGCCCGGAGCTGATCGTCGGCGCCGGCACCGTGCTCGACCCGGAAACTTTCGCCCAGGCGGAAGAGGCGGGGGCGAAGTTCATCGTCACGCCCGGCTGCACCGAGGAGTTGCTGCAGTACGCGGTGACTCGCCCTGTGCCGTTGCTGCCGGGCGTTGCCACCGCGTCGGAAATCATGGCCGCTTATCGCCATGGCCTGCGCCGCTTCAAGCTGTTCCCGGCGAAGGTCGCCGGCGGCGTGGAAGCGCTCAAGGCTTTCGGCGGCCCGTTCCCGGACATCCGTTTCTGCCCTACCGGCGGCGTCGGCCCGGACAACCTGAATGACTATTACCGCCTGGCCAACGTGATGTGCGTGGGCGGCAGCTGGATGCTGCCCAAGGCCGCCGTCGACAGCGGCGACTGGTCGACGGTCGAACGCCTGAGTCGTGAGGCGCTAGCGCTACTGGACACACACTGAGCTGTCCTGGATTTGGACGTGCCCGGCCTTGTGCCGGGCTTTTTTATGGGGGCTTCTGCGGCTGTGCAGAGTTGCCGTGCGGGTTCGCGAGCAAGCTCGCTCCTACAGAAAAACGCGCCCGGTGCAGGACTACTCCCAGCAGGAGCGAGCTTGCTCGCGAACAAACCCCGACGCGGGGCTGTTCGCGAAAGGATCGCGCGTGACCCTCGGGCTTCAATCCACCCCGACGAAGCCGCCCGTCTGGTGCCGCCACAGCCGCGCGTAGAGCCCGCCATGGGCAAGCAACTCGGCATGGCTGCCGCTCTCGACCACGCGGCCGTGCTCCAGCACTACCAGCCGGTCCATGCGGGCGATGGTGGAAAGCCGGTGGGCGATGGCGATTACCGTCTTGCCCTGCATCAGGGTTTCCAGGCTTTCCTGGATCGCCGCTTCCACCTCGGAGTCCAGCGCCGAGGTGGCCTCGTCGAGGATCAGGATCGGCGCGTCCTTGAGCAGTACGCGGGTGATCGCGATGCGCTGGCGCTGCCCGCCGGAAAGCTTCACGCCGCGCTCACCGACGTGGGCGTCGAGACCGGTACGGCCTTCGGCGTCGCTCAGTTGCGGAATGAACTCCGAGGCGCGCGCCTTCTGGATGGCGTCCTGCAACTCCGCCTCGCTGGCATCCGGGCGACCGTAGAGCAGGTTGTCGCGGATCGAACGGTGCAGCAGCGAAGTGTCCTGGGTGACCATGCCGATCTGCGCGCGCAGGCTTTCCTGGGTCACGTGGGCGATGTCCTGGCCGTCGATCAGGATGCGCCCGCCCTCGAGGTCGTACAGGCGCAGCAGCAGGTTCACCAGGGTGGATTTGCCGGCGCCGGACGGCCCGACCAGGCCGATCTTCTCGCCGGGGCGTACGGTCAGGTCCAGCCCACTGATCAGGCCGCCGCCCTTGCCGTAGCTGAAATCCACTTGGTCGAAGCGCACTTCGCCATGGCTCACCACCAACGGCTTGGCGCCGGGCTGGTCGTTCACCTGGCGGGGCAGGGCGATGGTCTGCATGCCGTCCTGCACCTGGCCGACGTTCTCGAAGATGCCGCCGACCACCCACATGATCCAGCCGGACATGTTGTTGATGCGGATGACCAGGCCGGTGGCCAGGGCGATTGCGCCGACCGAGATCAACGACTGGGTCCACAGCCACAGGGCCAGGCCGGTGGTACCGGCGATCAACAGGCCGTTGAAGACGGTGATGGTGACGTCCATCGAGGTCACCACGCGTCCGGCCTGCTGGGCCTTGCGGGTCTGGTCGTCGATGGCTTCGCGGGCGTAGTCCTCTTCCTGGCGCGTGTGGGCGAACAGCTTGAGGGTGGTGATGTTGGTGTAGCCGTCGACGATCCGGCCCATCAGCTTGGAGCGCGAGTCCGAGGCGACCACCGAGCGATGCTTCACCTGGGGAATGAAGTAGCCCAGCGCGCCGACGTAGCCGACGACCCACAGCAGCAGCGGGATCATCAGGCGCCAATCGGCCTCGGCAAACAGCACCAGGGCGCTGACGGTGTAGATCACCACGTGCCAGATGGCATCCACCACTTGCACGGCGGAATCGCGCAGGGAGTTGCCGGTCTGCATGATGCGCTGGGCGATGCGCCCGGCGAAGTCGTTCTGGAAGAAGCCCAGGCTCTGCTTGAGCACGTAGCGATGGTTCTGCCAGCGGATCAGGTTGGTCATGCTGGGGTTGATGCTCTGGTGCACCAGCATGTCGTGCAGGCCGTTGAACACCGGGCGCAGGATGAGCGCGACGACGGCCATCCAGATCAGCTCGCGGCCGTGCAGGGTGAAGAAGTCCGCGGGCACGGTGCCTTGCGCGAGGTCGACGATGCGCCCCAGGTAGCTGAATAGCGCGACTTCGATCAGGGCGACGATCAGGCCGACGAAGAGCAGGGCGAGGAAGACCGGCCAGACCTGGCGCAGGTAATAGACGTAGAAGCGGATGACATCGGACGGCGGCATGCGCTCGGGGACGTCGCGGAAGGGATCGATCAGACGCTCGAAACGACGGTAAAGCATGATAGCTCTCGGGTTGTCGGCGGGGCCGTCCTGGCCCCGCCTTGAATGGCCTCCGTCAGCCGTGATTGCGCAGAATCACAGACGCTTGGCGGAGAGGATGACCACCGGGGTGGTCGGTACGTCCTGGAACATGCCGCGGTTGCCGGTCTTCACTCCGGCGATCTGGTCGACCACGCCCATGCCGCGTACGACCTTGCCAAATACGGCGTAGCCGAAGTCGCGCGCGCCGTGGTTGAGGAAGTCGTTGCCGGTCAGGTTGATGAAGAACTGGCTGGTGGCGGAGTTCACGTCGCTGGTGCGTGCCATGGCCAGGGTGCCGCGTTCGTTGAGCAGGCCGTTGTCGGCCTCGTTCTTGATCGGCGCCTGGGTGTCCTTCTCCTTCATGGCCTCGGTGAAACCGCCGCCCTGGATCATGAAGTTGGGGATGACGCGGTGAAAGATGGTTCCGTTGTAGAAGCCGCTGTCGACGTAGGACAGGTAGTTCTTCACAGAAATCGGCGCCTTGTCGGCGTACAGCTCGATTTCGATTTCGCCCGAAGTGGTGGACAACAGCACATGCGGGTTCTTGCTGTCGGCGGCGAACACCGAGCCGGCCAGGACCAGGGAGCAGGCAGCGAGCAGTAAGCGTTTGAACAGGGTCATTTGGTGGATGTTTCCTGAGGTTCTAGGGATGGTCGACCTGCTCGATGAAGTCGAGCAGGGTGGTGTTGAAGCGTTCGGGCTGGTCCAGCGGCGTCGCGTGGCGCGAATCCTCGATTACCACCAGGCGTGCGTTGGGCATCTGCCCGACATAGGCCTGCTTGAGCGAAACCGGGGTGTAGTCGCGGTCGGCGCTGATCACCAGGGTTGGACAGGTTATGCGCGCCAGGCGTTCCTGCACACCCCAGCCGATGATGGCATGCAGGCTGGACAGATAGGCGCGCTTGTCGTTCTGCGGCCAGCGCTGCTGGATCTTGCGGCGCAGGTCGCCCTGTTCTGGCTTGGGGAAGAGCATCTTGCCCAGTGCCTTGCCCACGGTATCCAGGCCCAGCACATGGGCGAGGAACAGCCGGCGCGCCACTTCCAGGTACTCGCGAGGGCTGCGTGGCTTTACCTCCGGCGCGCTGTTGACGATGGTCAGGCTGTTCAGCCGCTCCGGCCAGCGGGTGGCCAGTTCGAAGCCGATCATGCCACCCATGCTGATGCCCACCAGGTGCACGCGGCCCAGGCGCAGGTGGTCGAGCAGGGCGATCACATCCTCGGCGAAGGCGCCGATGCTGTAGCGCTGGCGAGGCTTGTCCGACTGGCCATGGCCGCGTACATCGAGGGCGATCACCCGGTGGCGCTTTTCCAGTTCCGGCACCTGAAACTCCCAGTCGCGGGTGCTGGAGCCGAGCCCGTGCACCAGCAGGACCGGCGTGCCGAAACCACTTTCCTCATAGTGCAGGCGGTGGCCGGCGTGGTCGAAGAACGGCATGACGGGCTCCTTTTTCGTGCGGCCTATATGCTCAGGCCGGGCTTTCGGGGGCGGCGAAATGGGCGTCGAGTGGCACATTGGCAAAGGTGGTCAGCAGTTCCACGAGGATCTGCGTGGCCGGGCCCAGGGGCTTTTCCTTGTTCGGGTAAAGATAGAACCGGCTCTCGCGCACGCCGCCCTGTTTCATCGGCAGTGGCTTGACCTGGCCGTCGCGCAGCTCGCGCTCGATCATGTGCCGCGGCAGCCAGGCGAAGCCCAGGCCGTTGCTGACAAAGGTGGCGGCGGTGGCCAGGCTGCCCACCGTCCAGCGCTGCTCGGCGCCCAGCCAGCCGACGTCGCGCGGCTGCAGGCGACCGGAGTCGCGGATCACCACCTGCATCTGGGTTTCCAGGTCCTGGTGGGTGACTTCGCGTTGCAGGCGATGCAGCGGGTGATCGGGATGGGCGACGGCGACGAAGTCGACGATGGAGAGGTCGGCGCCCAGGTGGCCGGGGATGTTCAGGCCGCTGATGGCGAGGTCGGCGTGACCTTGCACCAGCGCTTCTTCCACGCCGGACAACACTTCCTCGCGCAACAGCACGCGGCAGCCGCGGCTCTGCGGCATAAAGGCGGAGAGGGCGCGCACCAGGCGCACGGTGGGGTAGGCGGCGTCGACCACCAGGCGTACTTCCGGCTCCCAGCCCTGCTCCATGTGATGGGCAAGCTCTTCCAGCTGGCCGGCGGATTTCACCAACTGCCGGGAGCGACGCAGCAGCACTTCACCGGCCTCGGTGAGCACCGCCTTGCGCCCGTCGATGCGCAACAACGGTACGCCGAGTTGCTCCTGCATGCGCGCCACGGTATAGCTGATCGACGACTGTGAGCGATGCAGGGCTTCCGCCGCCTGGGCGAAGCCGCCGTGATCGACCACGGCCTGCAGGGTTCTCCACTGATCCAGGGTAACGCGGGGCGCTTTCATCCTCGCTTCCTCTTGTCTAATCTGGCGGTCCGCAGAAGACCAACAAGAGACCGCCATGAAAAAATTCTGTTGTGCCGTTCTGGCACTGTTGCCGCTGACCGCCCTGGCCTATCCCATTGAAGTGGAGAAATCCCTCAAGGGCACCCAGGTGGACTATGACACCCAGGACATAGGCGACCAGATGGGTGCCATCATCCTGCGCAACAATGGTCAGGAACAGGCGACCTGCACCGCAGTCTTCGTCAATGGCCCGGAAACTCCGCATGTCCGCAAGGCTTCCATCGCGCCGGGCAAGGAAGCGAACCTGACTTCCAGCTTCAGTCGCGCAGTGATCAAGCTGCGCATCAAGCTCACCTGCGTGCCGGGTTGAGTACTCTGCCGGACAAGACTAGAAGCAGTTTTGCGAGAAATCAATTAATTCGATAATTAGAAGCGATTATTTGCGCTTTTTTATCGATTTATTCATCTCTAGGATGGCCTCCATCGACACATTCAATGACCGATGGAGGTCCAGTCCATGTCCCGCGTTCTCGTCATCGAAAGCAGTGCCCGCCAGGAAGGTTCCGTTTCCCGCCAGTTGACCCGCGATTTCATCGCGCAGTGGCAGGCGGCGCACCCGGCGGACGAGATCCAGGTTCGCGACCTGGCCATCGAGCAGGTGCCGCACCTGGATGCCAACCTGCTGGGTGGCTGGATGAAGCCGGCCCAAGAGCACAGCGAGATCGAGCGCATCGCGCTGGAGCGCTCCAACCAGCTGACGGCCGAACTGCAAGCCGCCGATGTGCTGGTGCTGGCCGCGCCGATGTACAACTTCGCCATCCCCAGCACGCTGAAGTCCTGGCTCGACCATGTGCTGCGCGCCGGCGTTACCTTCAAATATACCGAGACCGGCCCGCAGGGCCTGCTCACCGGCAAGCGCGCCTTCGTCCTGACCAGCCGTGGCGGCGTGTACGCCGGTGGCGCGCTGGATCACCAGGAACCCTACCTGCGCCAGGCGCTGGGCTTCGTCGGCATCCATGACGTGACCTTCATCCACGCCGAAGGCCTGAACATGGGCGGTGAATTCGCCGAGAAAGGCCTGGCCAAGGCCAAGGCGCAGCTCGCCGCCATCGCCTGATCCACTTCCCCCTTGCGCGTCCTACCGCTCCTGGACGCGACCGTGGCCGATTCCCTGCCTGGGAGTCGGCCATTTTTTATTCGCCGGCTACTTGACCGGCAGAAAACACATCCTTTCCGTTCGGGCTGTTCAAAGCATGATCAGCATGCTAAAAGAACCTAGAGCTGATCTAGCCGCTTGAAAAAGAAGGGAAAACCATGACCAAGTCGGAGTTGATCGAGAGAATCGTCACCCATCAGGGGCAGCTTTCCGCAAAGGATGTGGAGCTGGCGATCAAGACCATGCTTGAGCAAATGTCCCAGGCTCTGGCGACGGGGGATCGCATCGAAATCCGGGGGTTCGGCAGCTTCTCTCTGCACTACCGCGCACCGCGCGTGGGGCGTAATCCGAAAACCGGCGAGTCCGTGCGCCTGGACGGCAAGTTCGTCCCGCACTTCAAGCCCGGCAAGGAGCTGCGCGACCGCGTCAACGAACCCGAGTGACCCCGGGGTATCCGTCTTCAAGAAGGAGTGTCCATGCTTCGGGCAAAACGTTTCCTGCTGATTCTGGCGTTGGTCGTCCTGGCCGCCATCGTTGTGGTTTTCGTCCTGGAGAACCTGCAGTCCGCACAGCTGACCTTCCTCGGCTGGCAATCGCCGCAGTGGCCGCTGGTGGTCTTCATTTCCCTTGCCTTCATCGTCGGTGGCGTGATCGGCCTGCTGCTGAGCATTCCCTTCCGGGCAAAGGCGCATGCCCGCATGAGCGGCCTGCGCTCCGAAGTCACTCGTTTCCGCAAGGAGAATGACGCGCTGCGTGAAAAGTCGCTGACGGACCATGCCTAGCGTCATCGCCACGCTGTTCTTCTTCTGCGCCCTGGCCATCGGCTGGTGGATGGGGCGTCGTTCTCTTTCCCGACCCCGGGAAGCCTCCGAAACCCACCTTCGGAGCCGTGTCCACAGCATGCACAACCTGCTGGAGCGACACTCCGACGATGCGCTGGAAAGCTTGTCCCAGGGCTTGGTCGTCAGCCCGGAGACTCTCGAAAGCCACCTGCACGTCGGCAACCTGTTTCGCCGTCGCGGCGATATCGAGAAAGCCATCCACATTCACCAGGAACTGCTGGGCCGCGCCGGCGAAGATGGTTCGCTGGTGGCACAGGTGCGCCTGGAACTGGCGCGCGATTACATCGCTGGCGGCCTGTTGGGTAGCGCCGAGGAACTGCTGGACGAGCTGACGCAGCAGCGCGATGAACCCATCTCCCTCGAAGCGCTGGATGAACAACGGCTGATCTGCGAACGCGAGAAGAACTGGTCGCGCGCCATCGAGTTGGCCTCGCGCCTGGTCGCAAGTCGCCCCGAACTGAGCGCGGCGTTGGCCAACTACTACTGCGAACTCGCCCAGGAGAAGGGCAGGACCGGCGATCGCAGTGCCATGCAGGAGCTGCTGCGTGAGGCTCGCCGTGTGGACAAGCGCTGCGTGCGCGCTCTGCTGATGCGGCTGGACTGCGAGTTGTGGCGCAAGGATCAGGTCGCTGCCGTGGCTACCGTCGGCGAGTTGGCGAGCGATGCCAAGGCCTTCCTGGGCGAGATCGTGCCGCTGTTGCGTCGCCATGATGGCCTTGCCCGGCCCGAGTTGCTGGCGTGCTTGCGGGGGTTGGCCGCTGGCGAGGAAGTGCCGCCGGCAATCCTCGCCCTACTGGCGCAAAACGAGCTGCCAGCGGGAGCGTCCGGTTGGCGCGAGAGCCTGCTGGAGCGGGTGGAGCGTCATCCTTCCTGGCAAGGAGTCGGCGAGTACCTTGAAGTAGTCGGAAACGATGGCGAAAAAGACTCGGCAGCCGGAAAAATCGCTCCAATAATCATCGGTTTGTATAAGACAATGCCGCGCTATCGATGCGGCAAGTGTGGTTTCGCCGGCCGCGAACTGCACTGGCAATGTCCCAGCTGTCACGCTTGGAATGCGCTGCGACCGGTCATCTCGCCGCTCTGACGCGTTCGCTCAAACATGGAAGGCGCCGCTGGCGTCAGGTTCTGCAGGTGCTGGATTGAAGGTTCTACTCACGGGCGCGAGCGGTTTTGTCGGCCGAGGCGTGCTGGCTCGCTTGTGCCAGGAAGATGATGTGCAGATTCGCGTCGCCCAGCGTGGCGCCGTTGCGCAGTTTCCGGAAGGTGTCGAGGTGGCGCTCATCGACGGGTTGAGCGTGGCGCAATCCTGGACGCCGGCCCTGCAAGGGATCGATGCCGTGATTCATTGCGCTGCCCGGGTTCACGTCATGGACGAGCTGGCTGCCGATCCACTCGCCGAGTTTCGCGCGGTGAATGTCGAGGCGACCCGGCATCTGGCGCAGCAGGCTGCGGCGGCGGGCGTGAGGCGTTTTGTCTTTGTCAGTTCGATCAAGGTCAATGGCGAGGAAACCACGCCTGGTCGGCCGTTCACGGCCGATGCCGAGCCGCAGCCGCAGGACCCTTACGGTCAATCCAAGCTCGAGGCCGAGCGAGCCTTGTTCGAGATTGCCCGGCAGACGGGACTGGAGGTCGTGGTGGTGCGCCCGCCACTGGTCTATGGCCCCGGGGTCAAGGCCAACTTCGCCAGTCTGATGCGCGCCTTGCAGCGCCGTCTGCCGCTGCCCTTCGGCTCCATCGACAATCGCCGTAGCCTGGTGGCCCGGGATAATCTGGTCGACCTGTTGGTGCTGTGCGCGCGCCACCCCGCAGCGGCGGGGCAGGTGTTCCTGGTCAGTGATGGAGAAGACCTGTCCACGGCCCAGTTGTGTCGCGGCCTGAGCAGGGCCATGGGCTTGCAGCCTCGACTTCTGCCGGTTCCCGCGGGGTTGTTGCGCCTGCTGGGGCTGCTGGCCGGGCGAGGCCAACAGATCCAGCGCCTGCTGGGATGCCTGCAGGTGGATATTTCCGCAACCCGCAGCCGGCTGGGTTGGGCTCCCCCCGTGAGCGTCGAACAGGCCCTGCTGGAAACAGTGCAGGGATACGGTCAGGAGCAGAGAAGATGAGTGCGGCATTGCTGCTTCTGGCAGTGTTCATTGCGTCCTGGGCCATGACGGCGGGTGTTCGTCGCTACGCGCTGGCGCGCAGCATCATGGATATTCCGAACGCCCGCAGTTCGCACCGGATTCCCACGCCGCGCGGTGGTGGTGTTGCGATTGTACTGGGTTTTCTCGGCGGCTTGCCCTTGGCGGCCGTGCTCGGGATGGTCGGCGGAGCCAGCCTGGTGGCCCTGCTGCCGGCCGGCGCTCTGGTTGCGGCCATTGGCTTCCTCGACGATCACCGCCATATTCCGGCACGCTGGCGGCTTCTGGGGCATTTTGTCGCGGCGCTCTGGCTGCTCTGCTGGCTGGGTGGCGTGCCCGTGTTGCCGTTGCCCTGGGGCGCGCTGGACCTGGGCCTGGCAGGTGACCTCCTGGGGCTGGTGTTCCTGGTTTGGCTGCTCAACCTGTACAACTTCATGGACGGCATCGACGGTATTGCCGGCCTGGAGGCCATCAGCGTCTGTTTGGGTGGAGCCCTCTGCGGCTGGGCGTTCGGGGCGGTGGAGCAGGTCTGGCTGCCGTTGCTGCTGGGCCTGGCGGCGACGGGCTTCCTGGTCTGGAATTTCCCTCCCGCGCGAATTTTCATGGGCGATGCGGGCAGTGGTTTCCTCGGGTTGATCCTCGGCGGTCTGGCGCTGCAGGCCTCCTCGGTGGCCCCGCCGCTGATCTGGAGCTGGTTGATTCTCCTGGGCGTTTTCATCGTCGACGCGACGTTCACCCTGATTCATCGGCTGATGCGCGGCGAACGCGTCTACGAAGCGCATCGCAGCCATGCCTACCAACGCGCTTCGCGACGCTACGGCAGTCATCTGCGGGTATCGCTGGCGGTAAGTGCGATCAACGTGTTCTGGCTCCTGCCGCTGGCGCTGCTGGTCGCGCTGGGGCATGTTTCAGGTTTGCTGGCGCTGATTGTCGCCTATGCTCCATTGGTGCTTGTCGTAGCTCATCTGGGTGCAGGTCGTCCGGATGAACAGGATGTGAGCTGAACTCCGCCGGATTGGGTGGTCAATGTAGCGGGTGGAAAACTTCCTCTGCTCGGGATAAGGACAAGCGCTGATGCTTCGAGAACGCCTGCTGAGGCTTCCGAGACGAAACAAACGGTTACTGCAGGTCACCACCGATATTTGCCTGGTGTGGTTTGCGCTGTGGCTGGCGTTCATCGTGCGACTGGGTACGGACGATCTGGAGTACCCGTTCCGCGTGCACGGCTGGTTGTTCTTTGCTGCCCCGGCGGTGGCGATTCCGCTGTTCATCCGTTTCGGCATGTACCGCGCGGTCATGCGCTACCTCGGCAACGACGCGCTGATCGCGATCTGGAAGGCGGTGACCATCTCGGCGCTGCTGTTGTCGCTGGTGGTTTACTGGAACCGCTCGGTAATCGAGGCGGTTCCGCGTTCGCTGGTCCTGAACTACTGGTGGCTGAGCCTGCTGATGATCGGCGGACTACGCCTGGCTATGCGCCAGTATTTCATGGGGGACTGGTACAGCACCGTGCAGGCGGTCCCGTTCCTCAAACAACAGGACGGCTTGCCGAAGGTTGCCGTCTATGGCGCGGGCTCTGCCGGCAACCAATTAGTTGCCGCCTTGCGTCTCGGTCGCGCGATGCGTCCGGTCGCTTTCATCGATGACGATGACGAGATAGCCAACCGTATCATTGCTGGCCTGCGCGTCTACAAGCCCAAGCATATTCAGCAGATGATCGACGAAACCGGCGTGCAGGAAGTGCTGTTGGCGATTCCCTCTGCGACGCGCGCCCGCCGCCGCGAAATTCTCGGCTTGCTCGAGCCCTACCCGGTCCACGTGCGAAGCGTGCCTGGATTCATCGAGCTGGCGAACGGCCGGGTGCGGGTAGACGACATCCAGGAAGTGGATATCGCCGACCTGCTCGGGCGTGACCCGGTCGAGCCGCGCAAGGAGCTGTTCGAACACTGTCTTCGCGGCGAAGTGGTGATGGTCACTGGCGCAGGCGGCTCCATCGGCTCCGAACTTTGCCGACAGATCCTGGGCTCGTCGCCTACCGTGCTGGTGCTGTTCGAACACAGCGAATACAACCTCTACCGGGTGCACCAGGAGCTGGAGAACCGCGTCAAGCGCGAGTCCCTCGCGGTGCAGCTGGTGCCGATCCTCGGCTCCGTGCGCAGTGCTGAGCGCCTGCTCGATGTCATGCGCACCTGGAAGGTCGCGACGGTCTATCACGCCGCGGCCTACAAGCATGTGCCCATCGTCGAGCACAATATCTCCGAAGGCGTCCTGAACAATGTGATGGGCACCTTGCATACCGCCCAGGTGGCGGTGCAGGCCGGCGTCGAGCACTTCGTGCTGATTTCCACCGACAAGGCAGTGCGCCCGACCAATGTGATGGGCAGCACCAAGCGCCTGGCGGAGATGATTCTGCAGGCATTGAGCCAGGAGTCCGCGCCGGTGCTGTTCGGCGACAAGTCCGGCGTGCACCAGGTCAACAAGACCCGGTTCACCATGGTTCGCTTCGGCAATGTGCTGGGCTCCTCCGGTTCGGTCATTCCGCTGTTCCGCGAGCAGATCAAGCGCGGTGGTCCGGTTACCGTGACCCATCCGGGCATCACCCGCTACTTCATGACCATCCCGGAAGCGGCCCAGTTGGTGATCCAGGCGGGCTCCATGGGGCGCGGCGGCGACGTTTTCGTGCTGGACATGGGGCAGCCAGTGAAGATTCTCGAGCTGGCCGAGCGGATGATCCACCTGTCCGGCCTGAGCGTCCGCTCCGAGCGCAATCCCCAGGGTGACATTTCCATCGAGTTCAGCGGCCTGCGGCCTGGCGAAAAGCTCTACGAGGAGTTGCTGATCGGCGACAACGTCAGCGCCACCGAGCATCCCATGATCATGAAGGCCAACGAGGAGCTGATGCACTGGGAGGGCTTCAAGCTCGTCCTGGCTGATCTGCTCAAGGCGGTAGAGCAGGGCAATTACGCACGTGTGCGGCAACTACTGCGGGAAACCGTCAGCGGCTATTGCCCCGAGGGCGAGATCGTCGACCTGATCCATCAGCAGCGGCGAATGGAGCCCTGAGTCGGTGGGCTACCTAGCAGACAGCGCCGCTGCTGCGTCTGCGAGTCATGTCAGTCCTTTCTTGGTGAACTGTCGGCGGCGCCGGAATCTGCCGCCGACTCTCTAAACAGGCGTTTTCACCGGTGTTCCTGGCGATATGTTTTCCAGGCAGCGCAATCGCGCCTGCCTCGAAACCTGTTGCATCAAGGAACGATCCATGAAGAAGAGTCTGCTTTCCGTTACAAGTCTGATTCTGTTGGCGGGCCTCTCGTTCGGTGGAGCCGCTCTGGCAGCCACCAATGGGGCTCCGGCCGTAAAACCCTCAGCCGAAACCACAGTTTCGGCCGAGAAGGCGCCTATTGCCCAGGTGGCGGCCGTGAATATCAACACTGCATCGGCTGAAGAGTTGCAGCATTCCCTGAAAGGCATCGGCAAGGTGAAAGCACAGGCCATCGTTGACTACCGCACAACCAACGGGCCGTTCACCACGGTCGATCAATTGCTGGAAGTGAAGGGCATCGGCAAGGGTACGCTGGACAAGAATCGCGACAAGATTTCGCTCTGAGCTTTGCCAGTTGGAATGAAAAAGCCGGTCGTCGACCGGCTTTTTCATTGAGGACTTTTTCGAGTCCAAAGAAAAAGCCCCGACATGTGCCGAGGGCTCCGAATTTGGGCTCCGCGACCTGGACTCGACGGCGTCAGCCGAACGCGCCTCAGCGCGGCTCCGAAGGGGGCACCACCTGGGACTCAGTGCCTGGAGAGAGTCCGGAGGCCCAATAAAAAAGCCCCCGGCATGTGCCGAGGGCTTCGAATTTGGCTCCGCGACCTGGACTCGAACCAGGGACCCAATGATTAACAGTCATTTGCTCTACCGACTGAGCTATCGCGGAACAACGGTGCGTATCTTACTGATTAAGAAGGGGAAGTCAACAATCAGGCGATGACTTCCCCTTAATTTTTTACAGCACCTGGACGATGGCGCGGGTGACGGTGTCCAGGTTGCCGTTGTTCAGCGCGGCCACGCAGATGCGGCCGGTGCCGACGGCGTAGATGCCGAATTCGTTCTTCAGGCGTTCAACCTGCTCGGCGGTCAGGCCGGAGTAGGAGAACATGCCGCGCTGCTGGGCAACGAAGCCGAAGTCGCGCTTGGCGCCCTGGGCTGCCAGTTGGGCGACCATGGCTTCGCGCATGGCACGAATGCGGGTGCGCATCTCACCCAGTTCTTCTTCCCATACCGCACGCAGCTCCGGGCTGTTCAGGACGGAAGCGACGACGCTGGCGCCGTGGGTCGGCGGGTTGGAGTAGTTGGTGCGGATCACGCGCTTGACCTGGGACAGGACGCGGGCGGATTCCTCACGACTATCGGTCACGACCGACAGGGCACCAACGCGCTCACCGTACAGCGAAAACGACTTGGAGAAGGAACTGGAGACGAAGAAGTTCAGGCCCGACTGGGCGAACAGGCGTACAGCGGCGGCGTCTTCGTCGATGCCGTCACCGAAGCCCTGGTAGGCGATGTCGAGGAACGGCACGTGGCCCTTGGCCTTGAGCACGTCCAGCACCTGCTTCCAGTCGTCCAGGGTCAGGTCGACGCCGGTCGGGTTGTGGCAGCAGGCGTGCAGAACGACAATGGATTGCGAGGGCAGGGCGTTGAGGTCTTCCAGCAGGCCGGCACGGTTCACGCCGTGGGTGGCGGCGTCGTAGTAACGGTAGTTCTGCACCGGGAAGCCGGCGGCTTCGAAGAGGGCGCGGTGGTTTTCCCAGCTCGGGTCGCTGATGGCGACGGTGGCGTTGGGCAGCAGGCGCTTGAGGAAGTCGGCGCCGGTTTTCAGCGCGCCGGTGCCGCCGACGGCCTGGGTGGTGACCACGCGGCCTTCGGCCAGCAGCTCGGAATCAGCGCCGAACAGCAGCTTCTGCACGCCCGAATCGTAGGCGGCGATGCCTTCGATCGGCAGGTAGCCGCGCGGAGCGTGGGCTTCGATGCGGGCCTTCTCCGCGGCCTGGACGGCGCGCAGCAACGGGAGGCGACCTTCCTCGTTGTAATACACGCCCACGCCCAGGTTGATCTTGCCCGGACGGGTATCGGCGTTGAAAGCTTCGTTCAGGCCCAGGATCGGGTCGCGGGGGGCCATTTCGACAGCGGAGAACAGACTCATTTTGGCAGCAGCTCTAAGGCGGGAGTGAAGTGCAATTGCAACCCGCCCGCTCACGGCGCTGGGGGTTGCGTCGACGGGCCGGTATTATATAGGCCTCTATGGCAGGCGGCGAGTTGTCGCGCATGCTTTTCGACTGGTATGACGCTTTGGCGACCGAAGCGTCACACGTCAAAGCGAGGTTCCCATGTCGTTATTCCAGCTGGATTCGCGCTTCAAGCCCGCTGGCGATCAGCCAGAAGCCATCCGACAGATGGTTGAGGGGCTGGAAGCGGGCCTGTCGCACCAGACGCTGTTGGGGGTGACCGGCTCCGGCAAGACCTTCAGCATCGCCAACGTCATTTCCCAGGTACAGCGCCCGACCATGGTGCTGGCGCCGAACAAGACCCTGGCCGCGCAGTTGTACGGCGAGTTCAAGACCTTCTTCCCGAACAACGCGGTGGAGTACTTCGTCTCCTACTACGACTATTACCAGCCCGAGGCCTATGTGCCGTCCTCGGACACCTACATCGAGAAGGATTCCTCGATCAACGACCACATCGAGCAGATGCGGCTGTCGGCGACCAAGGCGCTGCTGGAGCGCGAGGACGCGATCATCGTCTGCACCGTGTCGTCGATCTATGGCCTGGGCGACCCGGCGTCCTACCTGAAGATGGTCCTGCACCTGGATCGCGGCGACAAGATGGATCAGCGCGAGCTGTTGCGCCGCCTGACCAGCCTGCAGTACACCCGCAACGACATGGATTTCGCCCGCGCGACCTTCCGCGTGCGCGGCGACGTGATCGATATCTTCCCGGCGGAGTCGGACCTGGAGGCCATCCGCGTCGAGCTGTTCGACGACGAAGTGGAGAACATCGCCGCCTTCGACCCATTGACCGGCGAAGTGCTCACCAAGCTGCCGCGCTTCACCTTCTACCCCAAGAGCCACTACGTGACCCCGCGGGAGACGCTGCTGGAGGCGGTGGAGCAGATCAAGGCCGAACTGAAGGTGCGCCTGGAATACCTGCGCACCAACAACAAGCTGGTGGAAGCCCAGCGCCTGGAGCAGCGCACGCGCTTTGATCTGGAGATGATCCTCGAACTGGGCTACTGCAACGGTATCGAGAACTACTCGCGCTACCTCTCCGGGCGTGGTCCTGGCGAGCCGCCGCCGACTCTTTATGACTATCTGCCTGATAACGCCCTGCTGGTGATCGACGAGTCCCACGTCAGCGTTCCCCAGGTCGGCGCCATGTACAAGGGCGACCGCTCGCGCAAGGAAACCCTGGTGGAATACGGCTTCCGCCTGCCATCGGCGCTGGACAACCGGCCGCTGCGCTTCGAGGAGTGGGAGGCGATCAGCCCGCAGACCATCTTCGTTTCGGCGACGCCCGGCCCGTATGAAGAACAGCACGCTGGTCGTGTGATCGAGCAGGTGGTGCGCCCCACCGGACTGGTCGACCCGGAGGTGGAAATCCGCCCGGCGACCACCCAGGTGGACGACCTGCTCTCTGAGATCGGCAAGCGTGTGGCACTGGATCAGCGCGTACTGGTCACCACCCTGACCAAGCGCATGGCCGAGGATCTGACCGACTACCTGGGCGACCACGACGTGCGCGTGCGCTACCTGCACTCGGACATCGACACCGTGGAGCGGGTGGAAATCATCCGCGACCTGCGCCTGGGCAAGTTCGACGTACTGGTGGGCATCAACCTGCTGCGTGAGGGGCTGGACATGCCGGAAGTGGCGCTGGTGGCCATCCTTGATGCGGACAAGGAGGGCTTCCTGCGTTCCGAGCGCTCGCTGATCCAGACCATCGGCCGCGCCGCGCGGAACCTGCACGGCAAGGCGATCCTCTACGCCGACAACATCACCGGCTCGATGCAGCGGGCGATCAACGAGACCGAGCGCCGCCGCACCAAGCAGGTGGCCTTCAACGAAGCGCACGGCATCGTGCCCAAGGGCGTCACCAAGGATATCAAGGACATCCTCGAAGGTGCCGTGGTGCCGGGCGCCAAGGGCAAGCGCCGCAGCCTGGCGAAAGTCGCGGAGGAGAGCGGCCGCTACGACAACGAGCCGCGTACGCCGGAGGAGATCGGCAAGCGCATCAAGCAGCTGGAAGAGCGCATGTACCAACTGGCCCGCGACCTGGAGTTCGAGGCCGCCGCTGGCGTGCGCGACGAGATCGGCAAGTTGCGCGACCGCATCGTGTCGATGGGCTGATCGACTCTTTGTAGGAGCGAGCTTGCTCGCGAACTGCCTGATGCCGGTGTGGCCGGCTGATTGAGCTTTCGCGAGCAAGCTCGCTCCTACAGAATTTTGCGAGGCTTGGGACTCAGTGCGCCCCGGCCGCAGCTCCAGAACCCACGCCCGCCGGCAGCGGGCGCGTCAGCAACACCGCCACCATGCTGACTGCCAGCACAATGCCAATGGCATGGAAGGCATCGTTGTAGGCCATGATCGCCGCCTGCTGGTGGACGATCTCGCTGATCTTGCCCAGCGCCGCCTGCTGCGTTCCCAGTTGCGAGGTCAGCTGCGCCAGGCGCTCGTCCACTGCACCGTTCACCGGCACCACCGCTTCACGCAGGTAGTCGTAATAGACCTTGGCGCGGCTATCCAGCAGGGTTGCCAGCAGCGCGATGCCGATGGCGCCGCCGAGGTTGCGCAGGATGTTGAACAGGCTGGAGGCCGAACCGGCGTCCTGCGGTTGCAGATAGACGGTGGCGATCAGCGAGATGGTGACCATCACCATCGGCTGGCCAAGGGCGCGCAACAGCTGGATCTGATTGAACTGCGGGCCGGCGAAGTCCGGGTTGAGCACGCCGGAGAAGAAGCTCGCCATGCCGAACAGGCCGAAGCCCATGGCACAGAGCAGGCGCGGCTCGATGATCTTCATCAGCTTGGGGATCAGCGGGATGAGGAACAGCTGCGGCACGCCCATCCACATGATCACCTCGCCGATCTGCATGGCGTTGTAGCCCTGGATCTGCGCGAGATACAGCGGTAGCACGTAGATCGATCCGTACAGCCCCATCCCCAGGCCGATGCTGGAAATACTCGACAGGCCGAAGTTGCGGTTGCGCAGGATGCCCAGGTTGATCAGCGGGTTGGGCCGCGAGGTCTGCAGAATCACGAACAGAATCAGGCTGACCAGGGCAATGCTGCCCAAGCTGACGATCAGGTTCGATTCCAGCCAGTCCTTGCGGTGGCCTTCTTCCAGGAACACCTGCAGGCAGCCCAGGCCGATGGCCATGGTGACGATGCCGGCGTAGTCGGTGCTTTTCAGCAGCTCCCAGTGCGGCGGCTTCTTCTCCAGGCCGTAGAGCAGGCCGGCGATCATCAACAGGCCCGGCGGGATGTTGATGTAGAAGATGTACTCCCAGCCGAAGTTCTCAGTCAGCCAGCCGCCCAGGGTTGGCCCGATGGAGGGCGCGAAGGTAGCGGTGATGGCGAACAGCGCCATGCCCTTGGGACGGTGGTGTTCCGGCAGCTTGATCAGCGCCAGGGTAAAGGCCAGCGGGATCAGCGCGCCGCCGGTGAAGCCCTGCATGGCGCGGAACACGATCATGCTCTCCAGGTTCCAGGCGAACGAGCAGAGCAGCGAGGAGAACAGGAAGCCGACCGAGATCATCCACGCCAGCCGGCGCGCCGAGAGCAACTGCACCAGCCAGGCAGTGAGCGGGATCATGATGATTTCCGCCACCAGGTAGGAGGTGGAAATCCACGAGCCTTCTTCCAGGGTGGCGGCCAGCGCTCCCTGGATATCCTTCAGCGAGGAGTTGGTGATCTGGATGTCGAGGACCGCCATGAACGCGCCGAGCATGGCGCTGAACACGGCGATCCAGTCGCGGCGGGTCGGCTCCCCGACTGGCCGCACCAGGGCATCAGCGGACACGCAGCTCGACCTCGGCCTCGACGGACATGCCTGGGCGGATCAGGCCCTTCAGCGGGTTGTCGTCGGCGAAGGTGATCTTGACCGGAATGCGCTGCACCACCTTGGTGAAGTTGCCGGTGGCGTTGTCCGGCGGCAGCAGGCTGAACTGCGCGCCGGAGGCGGCGAACAGGCTCTGTACCTGGCCTTCGATGGGCTGGTCGGGGAAGGAGTCGAACACCAGCCTGGCGGTCTGGCCGGGGCGCATCTTGCCGATCTGGGTTTCCTTGAAGTTGGCCTGGACCCAGATGCCGTCGTCCGGCACCAGCGACAGCAACTGGCTGCCAACCTGCACGTACTGGCCGACACGGGCGCCGCGCTGGCCGACCAGGCCGCTGACCGGCGCGTGGATTTCGGTGCGGGCGAGGTTGATCTCGGCTTGGGTGATGTCGGCGCGGGCGCTTTCGATCTGCGCCTGCAGGCGCTGGACATCGGTGCCCAGGGTTTCGCGCTGTACGCGCTGGGCCTGCAGGTCGGCCTGGGCCTTGGCCACCTGGGAGCGGGCGACGTTGGAGTCGGCGGCCAGGGTGGTGACGCGTTCTTCCGACACGTAGCCGGGCTTGCGCAGCGCCTGGGCGCGGCCGAGATCGACTTCGGTGCGGCCGAGGGTGGCCTGGCTGGCGTTCACGTCGGCCGCGCTGGCGGCGATCATGCTGGTCTGGCCCTTGAGCTTGCTGCGCGCCTGCTCCAGCTCTGCCTCGCGGGTGGCCAGGGTGGCCTTGGCGCGGTCCAGGGCGAGCTGGAAATCAGCAGCTTCCAGCTTCACCAGCAACTGACCTTTCTCCACGTGCTGGTTGTCCTGCACCAGTACCTCGTCGACGCGGGCGCCGAGCTGGCTGGCAATGCGGGTGATCTCGCCCTGCACGTAGGCGTTGTCGGTGGTCTCGACGAAGCGGCCGATGAAGTACCAGCGCGCCAGGAAGGCGAGGGCGACCACGGCGAGGATGACGAAGAACACGGTCAGGCGGCGTTGTAATTGTGCGGGCATAGGTAAACGAGCGTTTGGTTGGCCAAAAAATGTTTGCCAATGTAACAGTGTTCCGTGGCAGCACGTAGCCGCTACACTTCGGAAACTTTGTTGCTTATAGGGAACAATCATGGGGCTGGATGATGCGCTGATCTTCACCCGCGTCGTGGAGCTGCACAGTTTCACCCAGGCCGCGCACAGCCTGGGCATGCAGAAGTCGACGGTGAGCCGGCGTATCGCGCTGCTGGAAGAGCGCCTGGGCGTGCGCCTGATCAACCGCACCACCCGCAAGCTGCGCCTGACCGAGGTGGGCCAGGCCTACTACGACCGCTGCCGGCAGATCATGCACGACTTCGCCGAGGCCGAGCAGGCGGTGATGCAGTTGCAGCAGGCCCCTTCGGGATTGTTGCGAATCACCGCGCCCATCGAGTTCGGCCAGATGTACCTGGCCAAGGTGCTGGGCGATTTCATGAACCTTTATCCACAGATCACCGCCGAGGTCGAGCTGACCTCGCGCAACGTCGATCCGCTGGAGGAGGGCGTGGACATCGTCATCATGGTCGGCCAGCCGGAAGACTCGACGCTGATCGCCCGGCGCATGCTCACCACCAACCGCTGCCTGTGCGCCAGCCCGGATTACCTGGAGCTGCACGGCCGCCCCGAGACCGTCGAGGAGCTCGCCGGCCACCGCGCCGTGCTGTTGCAGGCGGACTCCCAGCGCTATTGGCCACTGCGTGGGGAAACCGTGCCGTGCCACCGGGTGCTGTCCTGCAACAACATCACCTTCGCCCGCGAAACCGTGCTGGCGGGGGCGGGAATCGCCTCGCTGCCGGAACTCATCGTCGACGAGGAGCTGGCCAGCGGGCGTCTGGTTCGGGTGCTACCGCAGATCCAGCTGCCGGTGGGCGAGTTGTACGCGGTGTACCCGTCGCGGCGCTTCCAGGCGATGAAGGTGAAGGCCTTCCTCGACTTCCTGATCAACAACCTGCCCATCGATCCCGGTCGCTGGCTGGAGCCGAAGGCGGCCCGCCTGATACCATCGCACCCATGAGCGCGTGCGCCGTCGCGCGCTGTCCGCTTCACACGAAGAATTGCTGCACACGAGAGCCTTCATGACCACAGTCCGCACCCGTATCGCGCCGTCTCCCACCGGTGACCCGCACGTCGGCACCGCGTATATCGCGCTGTTCAACCTCTGCTTCGCCCGCCAGCACGGCGGTCAGTTCATCCTGCGTATCGAGGACACCGACCAGGTGCGTTCGACCCGCGAGTCGGAACAGCAGATCTTCGACGCACTGCGCTGGCTGGGTATCGAGTGGGATGAGGGCCCGGACGTCGGCGGCCCGCACGGCCCGTATCGGCAGAGCGAGCGCGGCGCCATCTATAAGCAGTACAGCGACGAGCTGGTCGACAAGGGCCACGCCTTCCCCTGCTTCTGCTCCTCCGAGCGCCTCGACGCGCTGCGTGCCGAGCAGCAGGCGCGCAAGGAAACCCCGCGCTACGACGGCCATTGCATGCACATCCCGAAAGAGGAATCGGCCAAGCGCATCGCCGCCGGTGAGTCCCACGTGGTGCGCATGAAGGTGCCGACCGAGGGCGTCTGCGTGGTGCCGGACATGCTCCGTGGCGACGTGGAAATCCCGTGGGACCGCATGGACATGCAGGTGCTGATGAAGGCCGACGGCCTGCCCACGTACTTCCTCGCCAACGTGGTCGACGACCACCTGATGGGCATCACCCACGTCCTGCGCGGCGAAGAGTGGCTGCCTTCGGCGCCCAAGCTGATCAAGCTCTACGAGTACTTCGGCTGGGAACAGCCGGTGCTGTGCTACATGCCGCTGCTGCGCAACCCGGACAAGAGCAAGCTGTCCAAGCGCAAGAATCCTACCTCCATCACCTTCTACGAGCGCATGGGCCTGCTGCCCCAGGCGCTGCTGAACTACCTCGGCCGCATGGGCTGGTCCATGCCTGACGAGCGCGAGAAATTCAGCCTGGCGGAGATGATCGAGCATTTCGACCTGTCCCGCGTGTCGCTGGGCGGGCCGATCTTCGATATCGAGAAGCTCTCCTGGCTGAACGGCCAGTGGATCCGCGAGCTGTCCGTCGAGGACTTCGCGAAGGAAGTGCAGAAGTGGGCGCTCAACCCCGAGTACCTGATGAAGATCGCCCCGCACGTGCAAGGCCGCGTGGAGAACTTCAGCCAGATCGCTCCGCTGGCCGGTTTCTTCTTCAGCGGCGGCGTGCCGCTGGACGCCAAGCTGTTCGAGCACAAGAAACTCGATGCCACCCAGGTTCGCCAGGTGCTGCAACTGGTCCTGTGGAAGCTCGAAGCGCTGCGCCAGTGGGAAAAGGATCGCATCACCGCGACCATCCAGGCGGTGGCCGAACACCTGGGTCTCAAGCTGCGTGACGTGATGCCGCTGATGTTCCCGGCCATCACCGGTCAGGCCAGTTCGGTGTCGGTGCTCGACGCCATGGAAATACTCGGTGCCGACCTGTCGCGCTATCGCCTGCGCCAGGCCCTGGAACTGCTGGGTGGTGCGTCGAAGAAAGAAGCCAAGGAGTGGGAAAAGATTCGCGACGCCATCGGCTCCTGAGTTCTTTCCTCCACTGAAAAAGGCCGGACGCTGCAAAGCTCCGGCCTTTTTCACACCGGCGTCGTTGATTGCGGACGTACCGGGGGAGGGCAGGCGAGCCGCGGATTTCGCCGGCCGGAAACCGCGGTGGTCACTTAAGTGATTGTTCTGTGGGAGAAAAAAATAAGAAATCTGAAAAAATGTTGTTGACAGGGGTTCGCCTCGCCCCTAAGATGCGCCCCGTTCCAGCGACGAACTGAACTGACAGAGCGAAGCGGAACGGTAGATCCAGCGGTACTTTGGGGCTATAGCTCAGCTGGGAGAGCGCTTGCATGGCATGCAAGAGGTCGACGGTTCGATCCCGTCTAGCTCCACCAAATTACCAGTAAGCTTCGTTTGTCCGAGCGGAGCTGAAATCGAAGGTTTTGCGTCCCCTTCGTCTAGTGGCCTAGGACACCGCCCTTTCACGGCGGTAACAGGGGTTCGAGTCCCCTAGGGGACGCCACTATTCCAGCGACGATGCGTTCGCGTCGTCAGCCAGAGTCATCTGGGGCTATAGCTCAGCTGGGAGAGCGCTTGCATGGCATGCAAGAGGTCGACGGTTCGATCCCGTCTAGCTCCACCAAATTCCCATACGGGATGAAGCCAGAATCCACCGCCTGGTGGGTTTCTTCGAAGGATATGTCCCCTTCGTCTAGTGGCCTAGGACACCGCCCTTTCACGGCGGTAACAGGGGTTCGAGTCCCCTAGGGGACGCCATTTTTATCGCTCTGCGATGCCTATAGGGCCACTGAGACTTTCAGTGGCCCTTTTGTTTTTATCCCTCTCTGAAAGATTTCTCCCGACCGGCGGTCGCAACTTCTGCTTGCCGATTTTTATTATGTGAATAATATTCTATCCATAATATTTCAGCCGGAGGCCCGCCATGAGCGACAAGAAAGCCCAGACCCGCGAACGCATCCTCTCTGCCGCCACCAGCGCGCTGCTGCAGCGTGGCCCGGTCGGCCCGAGCGTGGGCGAGGTGATGTCGGCGGCGGGGCTGACGGTGGGCGGTTTCTATTCGCACTTCGAGAGCAAGGATGCGCTGATGCTGGAAGCCTTCCGCGAACTGCTTGCCAAGCGTCGCGAAGGGCTCAAGCGCTTCGATCCGAAGTTGAGCTTCGCCGAGCGCCGCGCGCTGACGGCGCAGTTCTACCTGTCGCGCAAGCATCGCGATACCGAGGAGGAGGGTTGCCCGATTCCCAGTTCGCTCAACGAGGTGGCCAACCTGCCGGAAGCTTTCCGCCAGACCCTGGAAGAGCACGTGGAATTGATGGTCGCGGCTTTGGCCGGACGTCCTGAAGAGGTCGACACGGTGCTCAGCGACATGGCCCTGATGATTGGTGGCTTGGCGCTGGCACGGGCCCTGGGCGACGGCGACCTGTCCGATCGCGTCCTGCGTGCCGCGAAGAAAGCGGTGGTCTGAGGAGGTGCGAAAAAATGAATAGCCTGAGCTGGGTTCGAGGCATCAATGCCACCCTGGGGCGCGTGGCGCCGCAATGGGCGGCGGGGCGCATGCGTGAGCTGTTCGTGACGCCTAATGAACATGCGCCGCGTGACTGGGAGCTGCCGCTGCTGGCCAGCTCGGAGCGCGTGACCCTGCGCTTTGGTTTGTCCGCGTTGCGCTGGGGAGAAGGGCCGGCTGTGTTGCTGATGCACGGTTGGGAAGGGCGGCCGACCCAGTTCGCCACGCTGATCGAGAATCTGGCGGGGGCCGGTTATGGCGTGATCGCCCTGGACGGACCGGGGCATGGGCGCTCGCCCGGTCGGGAAGCGGATATCGTGCTGTTCGCCCGTGCGCTCCTTGAGGCGGCTGGCGAGCTGCCTCCGCTGCGCGCCGTGATCGGCCATTCCATGGGCGGCGCCAGCGCCTTGCTGGCCACCCAGATGGGCTTGCGTACCGAAACGCTGGTCACCATCGGTGCGCCCAGCAATGTGCTCGGCGTCCTGCGGGGTTTCTCCAGCGTCGTCGGCTTGCCGCCGGTAGCGCGCTCGCGCTTCATCCGGATGATCGAAAGCCGCGCGGGGATTGCCGCCAGACAACTGGATGTGGCGCGCTATCAGCTGGACTTTCCTGGCCTGGTGGTTCACGCCGAGGATGACCGCTACGTGCGCGTGAGCGAGGCTGCGGCCATCCATGAAGCCTGGCCGCAAAGCCGGCTGCTGCGCCTGCCCGCTGGCGGACATCACCGGGTGATGGCGGACGCAGCCGTTATCGACGCGATCCTCGAGTTGCTGGAAGCGGTCGAGGAGCCGCTGCCCCTGGCCCTGGTTTCCTGAGTCATTCACCCTGGTGATGACGGCGGCTACAGGCCGCCGTTTTCGTTTCGTGATGGCCCCTTGCGGGTCGTCAGGCCCGGCGCGCTGGCGTAGACTTTCGGGCATTTCCGGCCGCCCCGGCCTGGGCGCGAGGTCTTGCGTACGCGGGTGGTCGATGGGGGGAATGCATGAATCTGTCGCTGGATTGGGTACTGCAGAAGGCACGCCCTGTCATGCCGGTGCTGGTGATCGACGATGTGGCGCTGGCCGCCGACCTGGCCCGTGCACTGTATGACGGGGGTGTGCGGGTGCTGGAAGTGACCCTGCGCACGCCGCAGGCGCTGGATGCGGTCGCGGAGATCCGCCGCGAGCTTCCGGAGATGATCGTCGGTGCCGGCACCCTGATCCACACCGAGCAATTCCAGGAAGCCCGCGATGCCGGCGCCCAGTTCGCCGTCAGCCCCGGTTGCACGCCGCGCCTGGTAGCCGCCGCCGACGATGCGAAGCTGCCGTTCCTGCCGGGCGTGATGACGCCCTCCGAGGTGCTGGTGGCGCTGGAGTACGGATATCGCTCGCTGAAGCTCTTCCCCGCCGACGGCAATGCCGCGATCAAGATGCTCAAGAGCCTCAAGGCACCCTTCGCCGGCATCCGCTTCTGCCCGACCGGCGGGATTACCCAGGAAAACCTGCTCAACGTGTTGCGGCTGCCCAATGTCGCCTGCGTCGGAGGCACCTGGATCGCACCGCCCAGCCTGGTACGCGCCCGCGCCTGGGATCAGATCACCCAATTGGCCAGCGAGGCGCGCGCGCTGGCTGCAAGCCTGGAGCATGCTTCATGAGTTGGCGGTTACCCGATCCGTTCGTCATCGATATCGAGGTCAAGTCCGAGGACATCGACGGTCTCGGCCACGCCAATAACGCGGTGTACGTCAGCTGGCTGGAGCGCTGCGCCTGGCGGCATTCGCAGAAACTCGGGCTGGACCTGGCCGAGTATCGCCGGCTGGACCGCGCCATGGCCGTGGTCCGCCACGAAGTGGACTACCTGGCCGCCGCCTACGAAGGTGATCAGTTGCAGTTGGCGACCTGGATCGTCGAGTCGGACCAGCGCCTGAAGATGACCCGCTATTTCCAGTTGGTGCGCCCGGCGGACGCCCTGACCCTGCTGCGCGCGCAGACCACCTTCGTCTGCATCGAGCTATCCACCGGCAAACCCAAGCGCATGCCAGCGGAGTTCATCGAAGGTTACGGCCGCGCTCTGCTCTCCCCGGACACCCTGGCCGCTGGCGCGTGATCCGTCGCGCCGCGCTTTTCCCGGCGCGGCGCATTCCCTACAATCCGCGGCCTTCGCCATAGCCCGAGATTCCCCCGTGCAGATCGCCCTGGCCCCGATGGAGGGGCTGGTAGATGACATCCTCCGCGATGTGCTGACCCGCGTCGGCGGCATCGACTGGTGCGTCACCGAATTCATCCGCATCAATGACCGACTGCTGCCGCCGTCGTCCTTCCTGGCGCTCGCCCCGGAACTGGCGCACGGCAGCAAGACGCGCGCCGGCGTGCCGATGCGTGTGCAACTGCTCGGCTCCGACCCGCAACTGCTGGCGGAGAACGCCGTGCAGGCCTGCGAACTGGGTGCGCCGGTGATCGACCTGAATTTCGGCTGCCCGGCCAAGACAGTGAACCGCTCCCGTGGCGGTGCGGTGCTGCTCAAGGAGCCCGAGCTGATGTTCAGCATCATCGAGGCCGTGCGCCGCGCGGTGCCTGCGCACATTCCGGTGACCTCGAAGATGCGCCTGGGCTACGACAGCCCGGACGGCGCCATCGATTGCGCCCGCGCCCTGGCCGACGCCGGTTCCGCCCATGTGGTGGTGCACGCCCGGACCAAGGCCGATGGTTACAAGCCGCCCGCGCATTGGGAGTGGGTGGCGAAAGTAGCGGATGCGGTGAAGGTGCCGGTGTTCGCCAATGGCGAAGTCTGGACGCTCGAGGATTACCATCGCTGCCGTTCCATCAGCGGCGTGGCGGACATCATGCTCGGCCGCGGGCTGGTTTCGCGCCCCGATCTGGCCCGGCAGATCGCCGCGTGGCGTGACGGCCGCGAGGTGGTGCCGATGCCCTGGTCGGAAGTGCGCGTGCTGCTCGACGACTTCTGGCGCCAGGCCCGGCGCAAGCTGGCACCGCGCTATGCGCCCGGGCGCCTGAAGCAGTGGCTGGGGATGCTTACCCGCAGTTATCCCGAGGCCGTGGAGCTATTCGCCCAGGTACGCCGCGAGCACGATTGCGACGTGCTGGATCGGATGCTGCAGGTCGAGATCGAAGCGGCCGCCTGATCTGCTCTTCGCAGGAGCGAGCGCCACGATTACACCGAATCAGCGGCCGCCGCTGACGTCGACGAAGCTGCCGGTGCTGTAACTGGACTCGTCCGAGGCGAGGAACAGGATCGCCCGCGCCACTTCCTCAGCCTCACCGCCACGTCCCAGCGGAATCGCCGCTTGCAGGCGCTCCACACGCCCGGGTTCGCCGCCACTGGCATGGATTTCGGTCTTGATCAGCCCAGGCCGCACGGCATTCACGCGGATGCCTTCTGCCGCCACTTCCTTGGCCAGGCCGATGGTCAGGCTGTCCACGGCGCCCTTGGCGGCGGCGTAGTCGATGTACTCGTTGGGCGAGCCCAGGCGCGAGGCCATGGACGATACGTTGACGATGCTGCCACCGTTGCCGCCGTGCTTGCGCGCCATGCGTTTGATCGCCTCGCGGCAGCAGAGGAAAGTGCCGGTGACATTCACCGCGAATACCCGCTGCAGGCGCGCCACGTCCATGTCTTCCAGGCGCATCTGGCGCTCGAGGATGCCGGCGTTGTTCACCAGCACGTCGAGGCGGCCGAAGGCTTCGTCCACTTCTCGGAACAGTTGCAGCACATCGCTCTCGTTCGCCACGTCGGCGGCGAAGGCGCGTGCCTTGCCGCCAGCCCCTGTGATTTGTGTCACCAGCGCCTCGGCGGCCTCGCGTTCGCGACGATAATTGATCGCCACGGCATAGCCGCGCGCGGCGGCGAGCAGGGCGGTGGCGGCGCCGATGCCGCGACTGGCGCCGGTGATCAGCATGACCTTGTCCATGGAAAATCGTCCTGTGGCAAAGGGGGCTTGAAATGGATTCGAGCAGCCCAATCTATGTTCCTGCGGGAGGCCGAAGACGGGTCCCGCACCGGAGTTCTGAAGACAGGCTCCCGATCATACCTTGCTGAAATTTTCAGGAGATTCGCAATGAGCAACGTCCTTTCCCTCGCCCCGCTGTTCCGCCAGTCCGTCGGTTTCGATCGTTTCAACGATCTGTTCGAATCCGCCCTGCGCAGTGAAAGCGGCAGTTCCTACCCGCCCTACAACGTCGAGAAGCATGGTGACGACCAGTACCGTATCGTCATCGCCGCTGCCGGCCTGCAGGAGGAAGACCTGGAGCTGCAAGTGGAGCGCGGTGTGCTGACCGTCAACGGTGGCAAGCGCGAAAAGGCTTCCGAGAGCGTCACCTACCTGCACCAGGGCATTGCCCAGCGCGCCTTCAAGCTGTCGTTCCGCCTCGCCGACCATATCGAGGTCCAGGGCGCGTCGCTGAAGAACGGCCTGCTCAGCGTCGAGCTGGTGCGTATCGTTCCGGAAGAAGCCAAGCCCAAGCGGATTGCCATCAACGGCCAGCGCCCGGCCATCGAAGGCTGAGCAACGCCCCGGCGCTAGCCGGTTCGTAGCCGCAAAGCAAAACGCCCGTCTCGACAGAGACGGGCGTTTTCGTTCGTGCCTCGATCAGGCATTTTGCTCCAGCGGCGCCGAGCGATTGCGCCACCAGGCGATGACGATGGCTGCCATCAGCACGAAGCCCAGGTAACCCATGGCCGGGTAGACCAGCCCCACCAACCTGACGAAGCCGACCTGGCTGGCGATGAAGGCGAGCACCACCGCGACCACGGTCGCCACGCGGAAGGGCACGCCGTAGGCAGCGCAGCGCGCGGCCAGGGTGTAGGCGAAACCGCTGGTGGTGCAATACAGCTTCACCAGCAGCAGGGCGAGCATCACGTCGCCGAACCAGGGGGCGATGTTGTTGCTCAGCAGCAGGGTGGGAATGGCGCTGCCGCCGATCACGTCGATCTGCACCAGCATGACCAGCGCCATGGCGAGGATCAGCACGCCGACGCCGATACCACCGAACACGCCGCCCAGCGCGGCAGTGCGCAGGTTCGCCACGCTGCCCCCCATCACCACCACGGCGGCCGCGGTGGCGGCGACGTTGTAGGAGACGTAGAGCAACGCGCCGAGCAGCCAGTTGGGCGCCGGGTGCGGCACGGCGAGGGCGATCTGCTCCAGCTCCGCCAGCGGCTTCTGGATGTGTGTCAGCGCGTAGATGGCGATGATTGCGACGATGATCATCAGTACCGGGGTGATCAGGCTCATCAGGGTGATCACCCGCTTCAGGCCCATGCACACGGTGATGATGGTCAGCACGCCGAGGACGATCCCGCCGATGGAATGACCGATGCCCAGTTGCTGCTCGAAGGACGAGTTCGCCCCGGCGAACATGACCACCATGGTGCCGAACAGGAAGAAGGTCAGCATCAGGTCGACGACACGGCCCAGCGGCTTGCCACAGATGAACTCCATGGCTTCCTTGTGCGACTGGGTCTGCAGGCGGCTGCCGATCTGGTAGAGGTTCATCAGCAGGAAGGCGAACAGCGCCAGCGCCACCAGGCCGCCGGCCAGGCCCATGATGCCGAAGCCGCCGAAGAACTGGAGGATCTCCTGGCCCGAGGCGAAGCCGACGCCCACCACCAGGCCGATGTACGCACCGCCGAGCTTGAGACTGGTTTTCATGATCGAGACTCTGTTGTTGTTATGGGGCGGCCCGGCTCAGCGCCGGACCTCAAAAGGGCTTACGCCTGGCCGACGTAGGCCTGGATTTCCACCTCGACGTCCACGCCCAGTGCCAGGGCGGACGCCACGCAGGAACGCACCGGCAGGCCCTGGTCGAAGTAGCGCTTGTAGACTTCGTTGAATCCGGCGAAGTGGGACATGTCCGACAGCCACACGGTGGCCTTCACCACCTGGGAGAAGTTCGCGCCGCAGGCTTCCAGGCTCTCGGCGATGCGGGTCATCACTGCCTCGGTCTGGGTCTGGATGTCGCCTTTCACCACCTGACCGTCTGCGGTCATCGGCACCTGTCCGGAGAGGAACAGGAAGCCGCCGGCTTTCACCGCGCGGGAGAAGGGGAAGGGCAGGCTGCTGGGGTAACGCTGGATATCGCTCATGGGTAAGTCTCCGGGGGAATTCAACGCAGGCGCGCCGGGTCCAGGCGCTGGGGATCGACGCCTTCCTGGCGCAGGGATTCGGGGAGCGGCTGGCCGAGCAGCAGCGATTGGGCCAGGCGCGAAACGCCGTCGGCGGACTGGATGCCGTAGCCGCCCTGGGCGGCCAGCCAGAAGAACGCCGGGTTCTGTGCATCCGCACCAATCACCAGATCGCCGTCGGCGACGAAGGAGCGCAGGCCGGCCCAGCTATGGTTCGGCCGACGGATCGCCAGGGTGGTGTGCTCCTCGATGTGGTACACGCCCAGGGCGATATCGAGTTCCTCGGGCTGCACGTCCTGCGCTTCCACCGGGTCGGCGTTGGCGGGGGAGCCGAGCAATTGGCCGGCATCGGGCTTGAAGTAGAAGCTTTCGTCGATGCCGATCACCGTCGGCCACTGGCTGATGTCCGCGCCGTCGGGCGCCGGGAAGGTGAAGGCGGTACGGCGGCAGGGTTGCAGGCCGATTGGGCGGATGCCTGAGCGCTCGGCCACATGGTCGGCCCACGCGCCGGCGGCATTGACCAGTTGCGTGGCGTGGACGGTTTCGGCCTGGCTGAGTTCGAGCGTCCACGCGCCATCCGCATAGTCAGCCGACAGCAGCTCACGGTTGCAGCGCAGCTCGCCACCGCGCTGGCGCAGCGCGCGCAGATAGCCCTGGTGCAGGGCGTGTACGTCGAGATCGCGGGCGTCGGGCTCGTAGAGCGCACCGATGATCGCGTCCGCGCGAAGGCAGGGAAGGCGCTCCAGGGCCTCTTCGGTGCTGATGCGCTCCACGCCGGGCGTAGCTTCGGCCTGGTTCAGCAACTCGATGTGCTCGGGGCCGCCGACGTACAGACAGCCGCGCGGGGTGAGGATCGGGTGCTCGCTGAAACCGGCCGGCGGATGCTCGTAGAAGGCGCGGCTGGCACGGGTCAGCGCCTGGATCTGCGGCGTGCCGTAGGCCTCCATGAACATGGCGGCCGAACGCCCGGTGGCGTGGTAGCCGGGCTGTTCTTCGCGTTCCAGTACCAGCACCTTGTGCGTCTCGCTCAGGCGGTAGGCGAGGGAGGCTCCGGCAATGCCGGCGCCGATGATGACGAAATCGAAATGGCTCACTGCAAGGGCCTTCTGAGTGATTTCTCTTATGTGAGAAATCTAAGATATGAGAATTTTTGCGACAAAGGCAAGGCCCGGTAAACTTTCGTCGGCCCCCTCACGAGAAGTCCCATGAGCGAAACCGCCCAAGCACTACCCAAGCCCCAGCAGCTGGATCGAGACGAAGTCGGAGCGCGCCTGCGGGCAGTTCGCAAGCAACAGAAGCTGACCCTGAAACAGCTCTCCGACCTGTCTGGCGTAGCGGTTTCCACCTTGTCGAAGATGGAGCTGGCGCAGGTCGCGGTGAGCTACGACAAGCTGGCTGCCGCCGCCCGCGCGCTGCAGGTGGATATCGCTCAGTTGTTCCGCCCGCTGCCGGCCGTCGGCGTCCTGGCGGGTCTTAAGACTTTCGTGAAGACTCGCGTCGACGATGCTGCCGGCTACGACACTGGGGGGTATGAGTACTACCCGATTGCCGGCGATTTCCCACAGCGCAATATGACGCCGCTGTACGCGCGCATCTTTGCCCGCGAGGTCGGCGAATTCGACGACTACGTTCGCCACCCCGGTCAGGAGTTCGCCATGGTGGTGGCCGGCCGCGTGCGGATCCAGTTCGAGACGGGCGAGTCGGTGAGCATCGGCCTGCGCGAGACGGCCTATTTCGACAGCAGCGTCGGCCATCTCTATCTCAACGATGGCGAGGCCGACGAGGCGCAGGTGATGGTCGTGATGTCGGAGTCGCGGCCCGCTGAGTAGCGGGCTTCAGGTCGCCTGTTGCTCGCGGCCGGGCAGCAGCGCGATGAACTCCTCCAGCGGTACCGGGCGGCTGAACAGGTAGCCCTGGTACAGGTGGCAACCCTGCTCGGCCAGCAGCGCCAGCTGCTCCGGGGTTTCCACCCCTTCGGCCACCAGTTCCAGGCCGAGGCTGTGGCCCATGGCGATGATGGCGCGGACGATTTCCGCATCGTTGCTGTCGTTGGGCGCGTCGCGCACGAAGCTCTGGTCGATCTTCAGGCTGTCCACCGGCAGGCGCTTGAGGTAGGTGAGCGATGAGTAGCCGGTGCCGAAGTCATCCATGGCGAAACGCACGCCGGCCTCGCGCAGGCGCTGCATGCGCGCGATGGTGTCGTCCAGTTGCTGGATCACGATGCCTTCGGTGATCTCCAGCTTGAGCAGGCTGGGCGGCAGCCTGGTCTTGTGCAGCAGCGCCAGCAGGCGCTCGACGAAATCGCTCTGGCGGAACTGCCGCGGGCTGATGTTTACGCTCAGGCTGAAATTCTCGATGTCGATGCGGCCTTCGGCGAGCAGCTGCGCGCCGGTACGGCAGGCTTCCTCGATGACCCACTGGCCGACTTCGACGATCAGCCCGCTGTCTTCCAGTACGCGGATGAAACTGGCCGGCGATTGCGGGCCGAGAGTCGGGTGGCGCCAGCGCAGCAATGCTTCGGCGCCGACGATGCGTGAAGCGCGGGCGTCCACCTGCGGCTGGTAGTGCAGGTTGAATTCACGCCGGGCGAGGGCCATGCGCAGGCCGTTCTCCAGGCGCAGGCGCTCGCTGGCGGCCTGCTGCATGGATTCGTGGAACAGTTGCACGGTGTTCCGCCCGGCGTCCTTGGCGCGGTACATGGCGATGTCGGCGCGCTTGAGCAGGTCGTCCGGGGTGGCGCCGTCGTCGGGGATCAGCGCGATGCCGATGCTCGGGGTGATCTGCAGGCGGTGGCCGTCGAGCAGCATCGGCTCGGCCAGCAGGTCGCGCAGTTTTTCTGCCAGCTGGCGCACCTGCTGGGCGGTTTCCAGTCGGCTGCCTTCGATACCGGTGATCAGCACCACGAACTCGTCGCCGCCCAGGCGGGCCACGGTGTCTTCCTGGCGCACGCTGGCCTCCAGGCGCGCGGTGACCATCTGCAGGATGGAGTCGCCGACGGAGTGGCCGAGGGAATCGTTGATGTGCTTGAAGTGGTCGAGGTCGAGGAACAGCAGCGCACCGCGCAGGCTGTGGCGCTGCAGCAGGGCGATCTGCTGCTTGAGGCGATCCATCAGCAGGGCGCGATTGGGCAGGTCGGTCAGGGCGTCATGGTAGGCGAGGTGCTGGATGCGCGCCTCGGCCTCGCGCAGCTCGCTGGTGTCGCGGGCGGTGAGCAGCAGGCAATTCACGCCGCCCAGTTCGATCGGTTCCACCGACACGTCGACCGTCTTGATCGTGCCGTCACGGTGGCGGCCACGCATTTCCAGATGGTGGACGAAGCCGTCGCGGTTGAGCGCGGCGATCATGTTCAGGCGCTCGTCCGGGTCGGCCCAGATATTGATGCCCAGTGCCGTCTGCCCGATAACCTCCTCGGTGCGGTAGCCGGTGAGGCGGTGGAAGCCTTCGTTGACCTCGATGTAGCGCCCGGTGTCGCGCTCGGTGATGGTGATGGCGTCGGGGCTGGAGTGGAATGCCTTGGCGAACTTCTCCTGGCTGGCCTTGAGCGCGGCCTCGGCCTGCAGGCGCCGGGTGACGTCACGGAAGCTGGAGAGGATGCACAACTGGCGGTCGACCCAGATCAGCCGGCTGGCGACCATGCAGGTGATGGTCTGGCCTTCGCGGGTGAGGAACTGTACTTCGACATTCTGCAGCGCGTGGTCGCGCATCAGTTGCTCGAACAGGCGCGAGCGCTGGTGATGATCGGCCCAGAAGGTGACCTGGTGGGACGAGCGGCCGATGATGTCCTCGGCGAGCCAGCCGAAAGTGCTGCAGAAGCTCGGGTTCACTTCCACGAACTCGCCGTCGCGCACTCGTGAGACGCAGATCGGGTCCGGGCTGCCCTGGAACAGACTGGCGAACTTCTCCTCCGAGGCTTGCAGGCTGCGCTCGCGGAGCACGCGCTCGGTGATGTCGAGCAGGGTGCCGGCCATGCGCAGCGGCTTGCCGCTGGTATTGCGGTAGAGGCGGGCGCGGCTCTCCAGGTAGCGGACTTCGCCGGAGTCGAGCTGGGCGCGGTAGGTGAACTGGTAGTCGTTCTCCGGGCCGCGGGCGAGGCGGGCGTAGGCCTGGCGCATGCGCGCGCGGTCGGTCTTGTCGACGCAGGCGAAGAATTCGCCGAAGGGCCCGTGGAAATCCCGGTCAGGCAATTCGTGCAGAACGGCGGCGCGCGCAGAGCCGTAGAGCAGGCCGCTGGGAATATGCCAGTCCCAGATGCCCAGTTGTGCGGAGTCCAGCGCCAGGTCGAGGCGCTCCTGGCTGTCGCGCAGGGCCTGCTCCTGGGCGCGCACACGGGTAATGTCGCGGACGGTCAGGACCAGGCAGGGATGGTCGTCCAGTTCGATCTGGCAGCCGTAGACGCGAGCGCTACGGACTTCGCCGGTACGGGTCAGCAGGGTGACTTCGAAGCCGTCGAGCTGTTGCTCGGCGGCGATCCTGTCGAGCATCCGCTGGCGCTCGTCGAGGCTGCGCCACAGGCCGAGCTGCACCGAGGTGCGGCCGAGCGCTTCCTCGCGGCTCCAGCCGAAGTGGTCGACAAAACTGGCGTTGAGTTCGAGAAATTTTCCGCTGTCCCGGTCGGTGATGACCATGGCGTCGGGCGCGGTGTGAAAGGCTTTGGCGAACTGGTCCTGGCCGTCGGTAGCGAACGGGGGCGTGCGCGGAACGCGGCTCATGCGGCGCTTCCCCGGCAGCTGGCGGCACCGGCCAAGTGGGGCCGGCTAACGCATGGTGGCGTGCGGACGGGCATTCGGGCCCCTTCTTCTAATTCTGTCAGAACAATAGAGGTTAGGCCGCGACGGGTGCAAGCCCCGCCGCCTGGGCGTCGAGCAGGCGCATGAAGGCCCGCGCGGCGTTGGACAGGGTGCGCTCGGTATGCAGGATGTAGCCGAGCTGACGGCTGAGCTGGATGTCCTGCAGCGGCAGGCGTACGACGCTGTCATCCAGCATCGTACGCGGCAGTACGCTCCAGGCCAGGCCGATGGAGACCATCATCTTGATGGTCTCCATGTAGTTGGTGCTCATGCCGATGTTCGGCGTCAGGCCTTCGGCTTCGAACATGCGCCGCACGATGTGGTGGGTGAAGGTGTTGCCGCCAGGGAACACCGCCGGGTGCCGCGCCACGTCGGCGAGGAATACCGGGCCCTGTACCGACAGCGGGTGCTCGGGGGCGGCGACAAAGTCCAGCGGGTCATCCCAGACCGGCACGGCGCGCACCGGCTCGGCGGTTTCCGGTGCCAGGGTGATCACGGCCAGTTCGGCGCGGCCATGGAGAATCTCTTCGTAGGCTACTTCCGAGTCGCAAAACTGGATATCCAGCGCGACCTGCGGGTGGGCCTTGGTGAAGGCGCGCAGCAGCGGCGGCAGGCGGTGCAGGCCAATGTGGTGACTGGTGGCCAGGACCAGCCGGCCGCTCACCTCGCCGTTGAGGTTGGTCAGGGCGCGGCGGGTGTCGTCCAGCACATTGAGGATCTGGTAGGCACGGGGCAGCAGGGCGCGACCGGATTCGGTCAGGGTCACCTCGCGGCCTACGCGGTCGAACAGGCGCACCCCCAACTGGTTCTCCAGAGCGGCGATGCGCTTGCTGATCGCGGGCTGCGTCAGGTGCAGGCGCTCGCCGGCTTCGGAGAAGCTGCCGGACTCGGCGATGGCGAGGAAGGTGTTGAGGCTGGTCAGGTCCATGTCGACTCCCTGCGCTCTGGATACGGCGCCAGACTTTTATATCGCACCGTATTCCTCGTGGGAATCCTTTGGATAAAAAATATGAATTTGAGTTATTCGACGACAACCCATAGCATCATCCTCACAAGCCCTAGGGGCATAGAAAGACGCTGATGAGGACTCTCTGATGGCCGGCAAGACGCTCTACGACAAACTCTGGGAAATGCACGAGGTGAAGCGCCGTGACGATGGTTCGTCGCTCATCTACATCGACCGCCACATCCTTCACGAAGTGACTTCCCCGCAGGCCTTCGAAGGCCTGCGCCTGGCGGGTCGCAAGCCGTGGCGCATCGATGCGAACATCGCCACCCCGGACCACAACGTGCCGACCACCCAGGCCGAGCGCAAGGGCGGCCTCCAGGCCATCGCCGACGAAGTGTCGCGTATCCAGGTCCAGACCCTGGACGAGAACTGCGATGACTTCGGCATCCTCGAATTCAAGATGAACGACGTCCGCCAGGGTATCGTCCACGTAGTCGGCCCGGAGCAGGGCGCGACCCTGCCGGGCATGACCGTGGTCTGCGGCGACTCGCACACCTCGACCCACGGCGCCTTCGGTGCGCTGGCCCACGGCATCGGCACCTCCGAGGTGGAGCATGTGCTCGCCACCCAGTGCCTGGTCGCCAAGAAGATGAAGAACATGCAGGTTCGCGTAGAGGGCAAGTTGCCCTTCGGCGTGACCGCCAAGGACATCGTCCTCGCGGTGATCGGCAAGATCGGCACCGCGGGCGGCAATGGCCATGCCCTGGAGTTCGCCGGCAGCGCCATTCGCGACCTGTCCATGGAAGGCCGCATGACCATCTGCAACATGTCCATCGAGGCGGGCGCCCGCGTCGGCATGGTGGCGTGCGACGAGAAGACCATCGAGTACGTGAAGGGCCGTCCGTTCTCGCCGCAAGGCAGCAACTGGGACAAGGCCGTGGAGGCCTGGAGCGACCTGGTTTCCGACGCCGATGCGCACTTCGACACCATCGTCGAGTTGCGTGCCGAGGACATCAAGCCGCAGGTCAGTTGGGGCACCTCGCCCGAGATGGTCCTGGCCGTCGACCAGAACGTGCCGGACCCAGCGGCCGAAGCCGATGCGGTCAAGCGCGACTCCATCACCCGCGCCCTCAAGTACATGGGCCTGAACGCCAACCAGGCGATCACCGATATCCAGTTGGACCGCGTGTTCATCGGCTCCTGCACCAACTCGCGCATCGAAGACCTGCGCGCCGCCGCCGCCGTGGCCAAGGGCCGCAAGGTTGCCGCCACCGTGAAGCAGGCGCTGGTCGTGCCGGGCTCAGGCCTGGTGAAAGCCCAGGCCGAACAGGAAGGCCTGGACAAGATCTTCATCGAAGCCGGCTTCGAATGGCGTGAACCGGGCTGCTCCATGTGCCTGGCGATGAACCCGGACCGCCTGGAAAGTGGCGAGCATTGCGCTTCCACCTCCAACCGCAACTTCGAAGGCCGCCAGGGTGCCGGTGGTCGTACTCACCTGGTGAGCCCGGCGATGGCCGCTGCCGCTGCGGTGACCGGTCGTTTCATCGACGTACGTGAATTGATGCAGGCCTGAGGAGACCGAACATGAAAGCCTTTACCCAGCACACCGGTCTCGTCGCGCCGCTCGATCGCGCCAACGTCGACACCGACCAGATCATCCCCAAGCAATTCCTCAAGTCGATCAAACGCACCGGCTTCGGCCCGAACCTGTTCGACGAGTGGCGCTACCTGGACGTCGGCCAGCCGAACCAGGACAACTCCAAGCGTCCGGTGAACAAGGACTTCGTCCTCAACTTCCCGCGCTTCCAGGGCGCCAGCGTGCTGCTGGCCCGTGAGAACTTCGGCTGCGGCTCCTCCCGCGAGCACGCGCCGTGGGCGCTGGACGAGTACGGCTTCCGCACCGTGATCGCGCCGAGCTTCGCTGACATCTTCTTCAACAACAGCTTCAAGAACGGCCTGCTGCCGATCATTCTGAAGGACGAAGAAGTGGACGAACTGTTCGCCCAGTGCGAAGCCACCGAGGGTTACCAGCTGACCGTCGACCTGGCCGCACAGACCGTGACCCGTCCGGATGGCAAGCAGTACAGCTTCGAAGTGGACGCGTTCCGCAAGCACTGCCTGCTCAACGGCCTGGACGACATCGGCCTGACCCTGCAGGACGCCGACGCCATCCGCAGTTTCGAAGGTGGCTATAAACAGCAGCAACCCTGGTTGTTCCGCGACGCCTGATGGCGCCGCAGCAACCGCAAGCCAAGGAGAAAGCCATGACCCAGAGTCGCCACGAGCAAGTGGTCCAGCGCCAGTTCGGCGCCCAGGCCAACGCTTACCTGACCAGTGCCGTCCACGCCCAGGGCGAAGAATTCGCCCAACTGCGTGAGCGACTGTCGGCGACCACTGGTGCGCGTGTGCTGGACCTGGGTTGCGGGGCAGGGCACGTCAGCTTCAACGTCGCGCCGCTGGCCGGCGAGGTGGTGGCTTACGACCTGTCCCAGCAGATGCTCGACGTGGTGGCTTCGGCCGCCGCCGAGCGCGGCCTGGGCAATATCGCCACGCGTTGTGGCGCCGCCGAGCAGCTGCCGTTCGAAGAGGGGGAGTTCGACTTCGTCTTCAGCCGCTATTCCGCGCACCACTGGCGGGATGTTGGCCAGGCGCTGCGCGAAGTGCGCCGGGTGCTCAAGCCGGGCGGCGTGGCCTGCTTCATCGATGTCGCGGCGCCGGGCTTGCCTCTGCTGGACACCTATCTGCAGACTGTCGAGGTCCTGCGCGACACCAGCCACGTGCGTGACTACTCGCCGTCGGAGTGGGCGCGCCTGGTTGGCGAGGCGGGGTTGGCGGTGACCGCTGCCAAACGCCAGCGCCTGCGCCTGGAGTTCACGTCCTGGGTCGAGCGCATGCGTACGCCCGACGTGATGCGCCAGGCCATTCGTGCCCTGCAGCTTTCGATGGGCATTGAGGTGCGCGAGTATTTCGAGATCGATGCCGAGGGCTCTTTCAGCACCGACGTGCTGGTGCTCTGGGCCGAGCGCTGATTTCAGCTTTTTGACCGCTCCGGGTGGCGCGAGCCGCCCGGAGCGTTACGTTTTTTGCCAAGCGACTTTTATAAAGTGAGCAGAGAGATGAGCAAACAGATTCTGGTTCTCCCCGGCGACGGTATCGGCCCGGAAATCATGGCCGAAGCGGTCAAGGTGCTGGAGCTGGCCAACGACAAGTTCGCCCTGGGCTTCGAACTGACCGAAGACGTGATCGGCGGCGCCGCCATCGACAAGCACGGCGTACCGCTGGCCGACGAGACCCTGGAGCGTGCGCGCAACTCCGACGCCGTCCTGCTGGGCGCCGTGGGCGGCCCGAAATGGGACAAGATCGAGCGTGACATCCGCCCCGAGCGCGGCCTGCTGAAGATCCGTTCGCAACTGGGCCTGTTCGGCAACCTGCGCCCGGCCATCCTCTACCCGCAGCTGGCCGATGCCTCCAGCCTGAAGCCCGAAGTGGTCGCCGGCCTGGACATCCTCATCGTCCGCGAGCTGACCGGCGGCATCTACTTCGGCCAACCGCGCGAGCAGCGCGTACTGGAGAACGGCGAGCGCCAGGCGTACGACACCTTGCCGTACAGCGAAAACGAAATCCGCCGCATCGCCCGCGTCGGTTTCGACATGGCCCGCGTGCGCAACAAGAAGCTGTGCTCGGTGGACAAGGCCAACGTCCTGGCGTCCAGCCAGCTGTGGCGCGAAGTGGTCGAGGAAGTCGCCAAGGACTACCCGGACATCGAGCTGTCGCACATGTACGTGGACAACGCTGCGATGCAGCTGGTCCGTGCGCCCAAGCAGTTCGACGTGATGGTGACCGACAACATGTTCGGCGACATCCTGTCGGATGAGGCTTCCATGCTCACCGGCTCCATCGGCATGCTGCCTTCTGCGTCGCTGGATTCGAACAACAAGGGCATGTACGAGCCTTGCCACGGTTCCGCGCCGGACATCGCCGGCAAGGGCATCGCCAACCCGCTGGCGACCATCCTCTCGGTCTCGATGATGCTGCGTTACACCTTCAACGAAGGCGCCGCCGCCGACGCCATCGAGAAGGCCGTGAGCCTGGTCCTCGATCAGGGCCTGCGCACCGGTGACATCTGGTCCGAAGGCTGCACCAAGGTCGGTACCCGCGAAATGGGCGATGCGGTAGTCGCGGCTCTGCGGAATCTGTAATCTGTCCGGCTCGCTCGTTCCCGCGCTCTTGTAGGAAAGCGGGAACGACGGCCCTCTAAATATTTGAAGGTGTAGTAGCGATGAAGCGTGTAGGTCTGATCGGTTGGCGTGGCATGGTGGGTTCGGTGCTCATGCAGCGGATGCTGGAAGAGCGGGACTTTGACCTGATCGAGCCGGTGTTCTTCACCACCTCCAACGTGGGTGGCGAAGGCCCGTCCATTGGCAAGGACATTGCCCCCCTCAAGGACGCCTACAGCATCGAGGAACTGAAAACCCTCGACGTCATCCTGACCTGCCAGGGCGGCGACTACACCAGCGAAGTCTTCCCCAAGCTGCGCGAAGCCGGCTGGCAGGGCTACTGGATCGACGCCGCCTCCAGCCTGCGCATGCAGGATGACGCGGTCATCGTCCTCGACCCGGTCAACCGCAAGGTCATCGACAACTCGCTGGACGCCGGCACCAAGAACTACATCGGCGGCAACTGCACCGTCAGCCTGATGCTGATGGCCCTGGGCGGCCTGTTCGAAGCTGGCCTGGTCGAGTGGATGTCCGCCATGACCTACCAGGCGGCCTCCGGCGCCGGCGCGCAGAACATGCGCGAGCTGATCAAGCAGATGGGCGCCATCAACGCCTCCGTTGCCGATGACCTGGCCAACCCTTCCAGCGCCATCCTCGACATCGACCGCAAGGTCGCCGAGGCCATCCGCAGCGACGCCATGCCGACCGAGAACTTCGGCGCACCGCTGGCCGGCAGCCTGATCCCGTGGATCGACAAGGAACTGCCCAACGGCCAGAGCCGCGAAGAGTGGAAAGGCCAGGCGGAAACCAACAAGATCCTTGGTCGCTTCAAGAACCCGATTCCGGTCGACGGCATCTGCGTGCGCATCGGCGCCATGCGCTGCCACAGCCAGGCGCTGACCATCAAGCTGAACAAGGATGTGCCCATCGCCGATATCGAGGGCATGATCAGCCAGCACAATCCCTGGGTGAAACTGATCCCCAACCAGCGCGAGATCAGCATGCGCGAACTGACTCCGGCGGCCGTTACCGGCACCCTGAGCGTTCCGGTGGGTCGTCTGCGCAAGCTCAACATGGGCTCGCAGTACATCGGTGCCTTCACCGTCGGCGACCAGCTGCTGTGGGGCGCCGCCGAGCCGCTGCGCCGTATGCTGCGCATCCTGCTCGAGCGTTGATCTGCTCTGCGTGACCTCGCAACGCCGGCCCAGTGCCGGCGTTGTGCTTTCTGGAGCACGAGAAGTTCGCCTTGTGTAGGTGAACCTCCGCACAAAAACGCCAGCCTGTGTTACTGCCGGCTCTTTGGCGCCAGTTTCTGTGACGCACCCGCAAAAGCCACCGGGAACCAGTCGCTATCCTCGCAGCCCGTCCATGGGGACAGGTTCTGGCGCGCCCTTTCGCGCCGGCCGACGGCAAGCAAGCAGCGGGGGAGAGGATGGCTCGGTTACACAGATTGTGGTTGGCAACGGCGGTGGCGGCGGCTTTCCTGCCGGGCATGGCGGGCGCCCTTGAGCTGGGCGACATATCCTCGCGGGCGGCGCTGGGGCAGAACCTTTCGGCCAATATCGATCTGCGCGGTGCGGCTGACATGAGCTCCGAAGACGTCGTGGTGAGCCTGGCCTCGGCCGAGGACTTCGAGCGCCTCGGGGTGGACCGCAACGTGGTCACCAGCGGGCTGAAATTCACCCCTGATATCGGCAAGAACGGCCGTGGCGTCATTCATGTCAGCTCGAACAGGCCGATTCGCGAGCCGTACGTGAACTTTGTCCTGCAGGTCGTGTGGCCGCAGGGGCGCCTGGTTCGTGAGTTCACCCTGTTGCTGGATCCGCCGTCCTATGTAGCCAGCCCCGTGACGCCGCCGGCCATTGCGCCGGTTGCTGCCGTCCGCGCGCCGCAAGCGCAACCGTTGACGCCTTCTGTGGCCAATGCGCCGACTGACAGCTATCGCATCCAGCGCAACGACGCGCTGTGGGACATCGCCTCGCGCAATCGCCCATCCGGCAGCGTCTCGGTCATGCAGACCATGGCGGCGATGCAGCGGATGAACCCCGATGCCTTCGTCGACGGCAATATCAATCGCCTGAAGGTCGGCCAGGTACTGCGTCTGCCCAGCGAGCAACAGGTTCGCGAGCAGAGCCATGCCCAGGCAGTGGCCCACGTGGAAACCCAGAACTCGCAGTGGAAGGCCAAGCGCAATCCGCAACTGGCGCAGCAGGAGCGCCAACTGGACGCGACCCACAAGGCCGAGGCTGGCAGTGCGCCGGCGAAGGCCGAAGAGCGCGACAACCTGCGCCTGGTCTCCGGTCAGCCGGGTAAAGATAAAGGCAAGGTGGAGGCCGAGCAGTTGGCCGTTGCTCAGGAAGGCCTGGACAGCGCACGCCGCGAAGGCGAGGAGCTGCGCAGCCGGATTTCCGACCTGGAAAGCCAGACCCAGAAGTTGAACAAGCTGATCGAGCTGAAAGACTCGCAGATCGCCGGCCTGATCGCGCGACTGGCCGAGCAGGATCGCGCCAAGGCTCAGGCCGCCTCGCCAGCCGGCAATCCCCAGGCAACGGCAGGCGAGGTCGCCCAGGCATCGGCAGGGTTGACCGCTCAGGCCGCCGGGGGCGAGCCGCGCCCCTGAGCTGCGGCGATAGGCGGCGGGGCGCTCGATTGCTTCGCCGCCGGTGGGGGCAGTAAAGTGCTGCGCTACTTTTCCCACCGATTGTGAGACCCCGATGCCTGAAACACTCGACATCGCCGTAGTTGGCGCCACAGGACTCGTTGGCGAGGCTTTGGTCGAACTGCTGGAAGAGCGCGACTTCCCCGTCGCCAACCTGTATCTGCTGGCCAGCGGCGAATCCGCCGGCAAGTTGATAGGCTTCCGTGGGCGCAACATCCGGGTCGGCAAGCTCGATGAGTTCGACTTCGCCAAGGTGCGCCTGGCTTTCCTCTCCGTGGGCGCCGAAGCTGCTGCCGACTGTGCCGCCCGCGCCGGCGAGGCAGGCTGCAGTGTGATCGACCTCAGTGGTGCCGCGTTGAACAATACCGCCGCACTGTTGGCCCAGGCCTGCGTGAATGGCGATGCCATCGAAACCCTGCAGCTCCCCGCCCTGATTGCGGCACCGGCAGCGCCCGCCGCCGAGGTGGCCGAGGTGCTCGCCGCGCTGCGCGGCGTGCTGGAGCTTCGCCAGGTCAATGTGGCTGCCTGCCTGTCTGCCTCTGCGCTGGGGCGCGAGGGGGTACAGGAGCTGGCGCGGCAGACTGCCGAGCTGCTCAATGCGCGCCCGCTGGAGCCACGCCTGGTGGATCGCCAGTTCGCCTTCAACATGCTCGCGCAGTTGGGTGGCGCCGACGATCAGGGCCATTCCGCGGTGGAGCGTCGCATCGCGGCGGAGCTCGCAAGGCTGTTCCCCGAGCTGGAGCATGGCCTGAGCGTGACCTGCAGCGTGGCCCCGGTTTTCTTCGGTGATGCCCTGATGCTGACCATCAAGACTGTGGCACCGGTTTCCCTGCCCGACGTCAGTGCAGCTCTTGAGGCGGCTGACGGCATTGAGCTGGTGGAAGACGATTACCCGACTGTCATCGGCGATGCACAGGGGCAGGATAGGGTTTACGTCGGTCGCCTACGGACTGGTCTGACAGATTCGTGCGAACTGAATTTGTGGATTGCGTCAGATAATGTGAGAAAAGGCGCAGCCCTAAATGCTGTGAACTTGGGCGAATTGTTGATAAAACACTATCTGTAAAAGATACTTACCGAATATTTGAAGAAGTATTCTAGCTTGGCAATACTGGCCGGGAACGTCGCTGACAGGGGAAGCACTGCCGTGAAAACGGCGGGTGTAGTGGGCAGCGGCGCCCGATAGACGTTGTTCTAATCCAGAAAAAAGCTATTAAAACAAGGGATTAATATATGGTCCGGCTTCGCAAACTGGTGCAGGCAATCGCAGCTGCTTCGGCACTGACCTCGGGCATGGCGCATGCGCTGGGGTTGGGAGACATCCACCTGCGTTCGGCGCTGAACCAGCCGCTGGATGCCGAAATCGAACTGGTTGAAGTGCGTGACCTGTCCGCGGCCGAGGTGATCCCGAAGCTGGCTTCGCCGGAAGACTTCAACAAGGCCGGCGTCGACCGTCAGTACTTCCTGACCGGGCTGAAGTTCACCCCCATCGTCAAGCCCAACGGCAAGAGCGTCATTCGCGTGACCTCCGACCGGCCGGTGCAGGAACCCTACCTGAACTTCCTCGTGGAAGTGCTCTGGCCCAATGGTCGACTGCTGCGCGAATACACCGTGCTGCTGGACCC